>JAHWJK010000122.1 GCA_019348445.1 Actinomycetota bacterium
CGATCTTTGAACTCCCACGTCGTAGCGACCATGTTCGCGGGATCGGTCAGGTCGGCGCCGGAGCAGAACGCTCCCCCGGCCCCCGTCACCACGACGCACCGCACTTCGTCATCGTTAGCGGCACGTAGGAATGCGTCTCTGATCTCGTTGAACATGACGAACGACATCGCGTTCTTCTTCTCGGGGCGATCGAGCGTGATGGTTGCGACGCGGTCTTCAACTTGCCAGAGGAGACTCTCGTAATCCGTCATCGGTCCTCCGTCAGAACGCGTCGGGGATATGGCGCACCTCTATCCGGTCGCGGCGAACGATAACGCCGACGACATCGAAACGTATGTCCACCGAGCCTGGGCGACGATCGGCCAGCCACGCCGCCGCTAACCGGCGGAGTCGCGCCTGCTTCGCGTAGTGAACGGCTTCGGACGGTTCGCCCCAGCGATCGCTGCGCCGCGCCTTCACTTCACAGAACACGACGAGCGGACCCCGCCTTACGACGAGATCGATCTCGCCGGCTTTGCAGCGATAGTTGCGCTCGACGATGCAGAAGCCGTTGGTCCGGTAGAGCCGCTCGGCTGCGTCCTCGCCGGTGCGACCCAGATCTGTTCGCGCGTCCATACGCGCAGAACGTAGCGAGAGGGTGTGACGAAAAGAGTTGCTAGCGGTCCATCCCCGGTGGTTGCGGCAAGAGATCGCGCTCCGCGAGCTGAGCCAGCTCTTCGACGTTCAGGTCCCTGAACGTGACGACGTTCACGTGAGTGACGAACCTGGCCGGACGGTGCATGTCCCAGACCCACGCATCCCCGAGCTCGACTTCGAACCAGACCTTGGCCCCGACGTGGCGCGTCTCGACCTTCACTTCGTTGGCGAGATAGAAGCGCCGTTCCGTCTCTACGACGTACTTGAACATCGGGAGGACGTCCCGATACTCCTTGTAGAGCTGGAGCTCCATCTCTGCCTCGTACTTCTCGAGGTCTTCGACGCTCACACCGTCTCCTGGTCCAGCTGCTGGTCGAGGTGGTCATCCCACGACTCTTCGTCATCGAAGTTTCGCGCTTGGTGGGGGCGAAAGACACCATCTTCTTCGATGAATCCCTCTACGCCGTAGAAGGACCGCCGGTGGATAGGCGAGGGCCCGTACTGCTTGAGGGCGTTCCAGTGGTGCCTCGTCCCGTACCCGACGTTCGTGGCGAACCCGTACTGGGGGTGCTTGCGGTGGTAGCGCCTCATCGCTGCGTCCCGCTCGACCTTTGCGACGATCGAAGCCGCTGCGACGTTGCGGGACAAGGCGTCGGCTTTCTTGACGAGGAGGCTGCCGCACGGGAGGCGCTTCATGCGCATGAAGTCGACGAGGACGTATTCCGGTTGGACTGCTAGCCCTCGAACCGCGCGCCGCAACGCTTCGCGATTGCAGTTCTGGATGCCGGCGCGGTCGATCTTCGACGGCTGAACGCGAACGACGCAACAGGCCACCGCGACGTGCCTGATCACGCGAGCGAGGCGCTCTCGTTGTGCGCGGGTGCACAGCTTCGAGTCCCTCAGGCCCGGCATCTCCACACCGGGAGGAAGGATCACCGCCGCCGCGAACAGCGGCCCCGCGAGCGCCCCGCGGCCGACCTCGTCCACCCCCGCCACGAGTTCGAAACCCGCGTCCGACAGACGTCGCTCCATCAGCCCGATCGCGTCACTCGCCATCGGCGAGACTCTAATTGCGAGCGCTCCTTACAGGGATCCGAAGTGGCCGATCGGCCAGATCACGACGAAACCGCGACCGATGATCTTGTCGTCTTCGATCGGACCCAGGAAGCGCGAATCCTGCGAGTTGCCCCTGTTGTCGCCCATCACGAAGACGCGTCCGGCCGGTACGAGGCACCCGTCGTCCGACCGCTTCATGTCGAGCCGCTGGCAATCCTTCTTCGTGAGCGTGGGGCTCGACCTGTCGACGCCCCGATGGATAAAGGGTTGCTCGACCTCTTCACCGTTCACGTAGAGCGTGCGCGGATTGCCGGCGTAGCGGACCGAGTCACCGGAAACGGCCACCACTCGTTTGATGAAGTCCTCTTCGTCGCCGATCGGCAGTCCGACCAGCTCTCGCAGGAAGTTCCGTGCGTCCTGATACCACGGCACGTCGGGCTGGGGGCCGAGGATCTCGCGGGCGAACACGATGATGTCGCCGCGCGCGGGATCGCGTAGCCGGTAGCTGATCTTCTCCACCAGGACGCGGTCCCCCACCTTGAGCGTCGGAATCATCGAGCCGGACGGAATGAAGAAGGCCTGCACCAGGAACGTCTTGATGATGATCGCGATGACGAACGCGACGAGAACCAGCAACGGCAGTTCCGCTACCTGTCTGGCGACGGAACGCTTCTTGCTCTTCGGTTTCTTCTTCGGTTCGTCGTCGATCTGTTCCTGAGGTTGCTCCGCCGTCACCTCGGTCTCTTCCGTGGTCATAGTCCGCTCATATCACTGGGCGGCCAGATCACAACGAATGCTCGTCCGACGAGATCCGTCTCGGGGATCGCGCCGACGCTCCGAGAATCATCGGAATTGCCTCGGTTGTCGCCCATCACGAAGATCTCCCCTTCGGCTACGGGAGTCTCCGGGAAGTCCGCCGTCGCGGTGCCTTCCGGGAGATACGGCTCGTCGACCGGCTCCCCGTTGACATAGACCATGCCGTCTCTACCCTCGATCGTGTCCCCACTCACCGCCATGACGCGCTTTATGAAGTCCTGCGTCCCTTCGGTGGGAAACCCGAACAAGCTCCTGACGCCATCGGTGATGTCCTCGACGAACGAGCCGTCGTCGGGCGGAGGGGCCGCGACGTCTCTCTCGAATACGACGACGTCACCACGCTCGGGGCCGCCGAAGCGGTAGCTGAGCTTCTCGACGAGGACCCTGTCGCCGTTCATAAGCGTCGGTTCCATCGAGGCCGACGGGATGTAGAACGCCTGGAGGACGAACGTCTTGATGAGAAGTGCCGCTGCGAAGGCGATCACGATCAATACAGGGAGCTCTCTCCAGAACGGCTTTCGATCAGGCTCCGGGTCGCGCTCGGGTGGCTCGATGTCCCCTTCGTTTTCGAGGGGGCCCGTGTTGGTCACGGACACTAGGAGTCGCGGCGCTCTTTGACCTTCGCCTTCTTGCCGACGCGGGAGCGGAGGTAGTAGAGCTTCGCCCGACGCACGTCGCCGCGGGTCGCGACCTCGATCTTGGCGATCATCGGCGAATGGACCGGGAACGTCCTCTCGACGCCGACGCCGAAGGAGACCTTCCGGACGGTGAACGTCTCCGACAACTGACTGCCGCGACGCCGGATCACCACGCCTTCGAAGACCTGGACTCGTTCTCTTTCACCCTCGACCACGCGCACGTGAACGCGGACGGTGTCGCCGGCGCGGAACTCCGGCAGATCGGATCTGAGATACGGCTGCTCGACGACGTCGGTCGGGTTCATGCTTGGTTCCTCTTCTCTTCGCGCGCGTTATTAAGTCTTGCTTGGTAGCCCGGACGGGATTCGAACCCGTGATCTCCGCCTTGAGAGGGCGGCGTCCTTGGCCAACTAGACTACCGGGCCATGTTGTGGCTGGGGCGCCTGGATTCGAACCAGAACTAGCGGTACCAGAAACCGCCGGGCTGCCAGGTTACCCCACGCCCCATCGCTACGGCCTAGGAGGATACCCGGCCGCGTCCGCGTTAGATCGCCGAACGCAGCCTCTCCAACGTCTCGTCGCGACCGAGGATCTCAAGCGATTCGAACAACGGCGGGGATACGAGCGTTCCCGTGACCGCCGCGCGGACGGGCTGGAACGCTTTCTTCGGCTTCAAGTCGCGTTCTTCGGCCAACGCCCGCAGCGCGGCCTCGATCTCGGCCGTCGTCCACTTCTCGATCGTTTCGAGAGCGGTCGCGACCGCGCCGAGGTACTCGGCCTGGTTCTCGAGCGCCTTCAGCGCCTTGTCGTCGGGGGCCGGCCGTTCGAACAGGAAGCGGATCATCGGCGGAGCCTCGGTGAGTCGCTTCATGCGTTCCGTCAGCAACGGAGCGACCGTTGCGAGCGTCGCCCGGCCCTCATCGGTGTCTGCGGCCAGGCCCTCGGCGACGCAGAACGGGACCAGGTCGTGGGCGAGCTCCTCCGGCGTCTTCGCCCGGATGTAGTGGCCGTTGATCCACTCGAGCTTCGTCACGTCGAATGCGGCCGGGTTCTTGTTCACGCGCGCGAGGTCGAACGCCGCGATCGCCTCGTCCATCGAGAAGATGTTCGTGTGGTCGTCGAGGCTCCAGCCCAGTAGCGCGAGGTAGTTCAGCATCGCCTCCGGCAGGAAACCTTGATCGCGATACGCAGCGACGGAAACATCTCCCCACCGTTTCGACAGCGGCTTCCCCTTGTCGTCGACGATCAACGGAAGGTGCGCGAACACCGGAACGTCCTTCACACCCATCGCCTCGCGCAGCAACAGCTGCCGCGGGGTCGACGCCATCAGGTCGTTGCCCCGCACGATGTGGCTAATCTCCATCGCGACGTCGTCGACGGTGACGGCAAGCATGTAAGTCGGCGTTCCGTCCGCTCTCAAGATCACGAAATCCGGGGTCCGCCCGAGGTCGGTCGAGATGTCTCCCAGGACCTCGTCGTGGAAGGTCATCGTGCGATCCGGAGGGACGATGAACCGGATGGAAGGTTGTCCATCTCGCGCCGCCCGTTCGGCCACGGCACGATGGTCGGGACGCCGACCTTCGGAGCGCGCTAGTTCACGCTCCCTCTCGACGTCTTCACTCGTCGAATGGTCCTCGTACGCGAAGCCTTCCTCGACGAGCTTGTGTGCCCACTCGCGATACAGATCGAACCGCTCGCTCTGGCGATAGGGGCCGTACGGGCCGCCGATGTCCGGACCCTCGTCCCAGTCGAGACCCAACCACTGCATGTCGTTAAGAACGGCCTGGTA
>JAHWJK010000123.1 GCA_019348445.1 Actinomycetota bacterium
TCGTCGTGCTTCCGGCCTTCGGGATCGCGTCCGCGATCATCCCGACGCACGCGCGGCGGCCGATGGTCGGGTACACGTACATCGTCCTGGCCGAGCTCGCGACGGCGTTGATCGGCTTCGGCGTGTGGGTGCACCACATGTTCGCGACGGGATTGCCGCAGATGACGATGGCGTTCATCTCCGCGGCTTCGTTCATGGTCGCGATCCCGTCGGGCGTCCAGGTCTTCGCGTGGCTCGCCACGTTGGTCAGCGGCAAGATCGTCCTGCGAACGCCGATGCTCTACATCCTCGGATTCATCGCCACGTTCGTCATCGGGGGCGTGACCGGTGTGATGTTCTCGGCCATCCCGTTCGATCAACAGGTGCACGACACTTATTTCGTGGTCGCGCACCTCCATTACGTGCTCGTTGGCGGAGCGATGTTCCCGATGCTGGCTGCGATCTTCCATTGGGGGCCGAAGATGACGGGGAGGATGCTCGACGAACGCTTGGGCAAACTTTCGTTCTGGCTCGTCTTCATCGGCTTCAACCTGAACATGTTCCCTCTTCACATCTCCGGCATCCTCGGCCAGCCGCGGCGGATCTACACCTACGAAGAGGGACTGGGGTGGGACATCTACAACCTGATGTCGACCGTCGGTTCGTTCATCCTCGCCCTTGGGATCCTCGCGATCATCGTCAACTGGTACCGCAGCAAGACGAGGGGCGAGATCGCCGGCGACGATCCGTGGAAGGGCGAGACGCTCGAATGGGGGACGACGTCTCCGCCGCCTCACTACAACTTCGTGACCGTCCCGACGGTTACGAGCCGCGAGCCGATGTGGGACCAGCCCGAGCTGCATGGCGGCCAGGCGCGCGAGGACGGGGGCTACGCGCTTGCCGAGGGTCACACGACGTTGTCGACGAGCATGCTCGACGCAGAACCTCAAGCGGTCGTGCACATGGCGCACGCATCACCGTGGCCGTTCTATCTGAGCTGCGCGCTCCTGGTCCTCTTCTATGCCGTGCTGCTCGATGCATGGGTGGTTGCCGTCGCGGCGGCCGTGGGATGCATCGGTGCAGTGATGGGCTGGTTCTGGCCCCGAGGGGAGACGCAAGAAACGTGAGCCAGACCACCGCCGAGATCGAGCGCTCTCTTCCGCGCCACACCCACGGACCGCAGTCGTTCGCGTGGTGGGGGATGGCGTGGCTGATCGCAACGGAAGCGACGCTGTTCGCGTCGCTGCTCGCGAGCTATTTCTACCTGCGCTTCCGTCACGGCGTCGAATGGCCGCCGGACGGTCTCCCGCATCCCGAACTCGAGCTGCCGTTGATCATGAGCGCGCTGCTGTTGTCGTCGAGCATCCCCGTTCACATCGCGGAATCTGCGATCAAGAGAGGGAACCAGGGCGTGCTTCGAGGTGGTCTCGCGGCGGGCTTCGCGTTGGGCGCGACGTTCCTGATCCTGACCGTCGCCGTCGAGTGGCCGGAAACGCTGCACGAGTTCACGCCACAAACGAACGTCTATGGATCCTTGTTCTTCACGATCACGGGTTTCCACGCGCTGCACGTACTCGTCGGTCTCGGCATGAGCTTGTGGACGCAGGTCCGCGCGTGGCGAGGCGCTTTCACCGCGGATCGGCACGTCTCGGTCCAGAACTTCACGATGTACTGGCACTTCGTCGACGTCGTGTGGATCTTCGTGTTCCTGACCCTCTATCTGTCCCCGCGCTTCTGATGAGCTCGTGGCTACTGTGGTTCGGAGCACTCGGTGCACCGGCGGCGTGGACGGTGCAGTTGCTCCTCAACTACAGCCTCGAGGAGTGGTTCGCGTGTTCGCCGTCGGTGACCGCGCGCGGAGAGGTCGTCGGACTCCGGGTTCCCACTGCCGCCCTCATCGCATCGACCGTGCTGACGATCGTGGCAGTCGTGGCCGGATTGGTTGCGTTCTCCTGTTACCGCAAGGTCGGCAGCGGCCGTGACGAGGTGCAGAGCCGAGCGAGATGGATGGCGCTCGCGGGGATCATGAACAGCGTTCTCTACCTGATCGTCATCCTCGCGTCGTTCGGCCCGCCGTTGCTGCTCGACGTCTGCGAGGTGTCACCGTGACTCGCCGCCCGTCGCTGTTCGTTGTCGGAACGATCGTTGTCGTCGCAGCCGTGTTGCCGCCCCTCGACCACGCGTCGGCAGAGCGTTTCTCGATGCACATGGTCCAGCACATGATCTTCGTGCTGATCGCGGCGCCACTCCTCGCGGGTTCTGGTGTCGTGGCGGTCCGATCCCGCCTGTTGAAGTCGGTCGTCTTCGTGGGCCTCCTGCATGCGGCCGCGCTGTGGTTGTGGCACCTACCGGTCTTTTACGACGCCGCGATGGAAAACGACGTCCTGCACGTGCTGGAGCACGCATCCTTCTTGGTCACCGCCGTCCTGTTCTGGAACGTCGTGTTCGATCGGAACCTCGAACGATTCACGAGAGTGGGACTCGTCTTCGGAACCATGTTGCAGAGCGGCGCGCTCGGTGTCGTGATCGCATTCGCATCGGCTCCGCTATACGGATGGCACGTCGAGAACACGCCTCGCCTAGAGCCGGCCGGAGATGGCGGAACGACGGTGGTGCTTCAGGATCAGCAACTCGCCGGCGCGATCATGTGGATACCTCCTGGGGTCGTCTACCTGGTGGTGATCGTCGTACTCCTCGCGCGGGCCCTCGCGGCGTTCGATACTGCGGAGCAACGATGAGGCGCTACCTGTCTGCGGTCGCGGTCGGTTTGTTTCTCACCGCGTGCAGCTACGGCGCGACGGAGGACCGGATCTATCGCCCGCCGGGGGTCGCGGCCGCGGAGGACGCCGACGGAGGCGAAGAGCTGTACCTGCGCGATTGCGCGTGGTGCCACGGCCGCGACGGAACCGGCACCGCCCGCGGCCCCGAGATCCTCACCGGCACGAACGGTCCCGCGTTCATGGACTTCGTCTTGTCGACCGGTCGCATGCCGTTGGACGATCCCGACGAGCGCATGGTCCGCGGCGAGACGATCTATTCCGAAGAAGAGATCGACGAGCTCGTCGCGTACGTCGAGTCGTTGGGAACCGAAGGCCCCGATATCCCGACGCTTGCACTCGAAGACGTCGACCTATCTCACGGCATGGTGCTCTATCAAGAGAACTGCGCGGCGTGTCATTCGACGACCGGCGTCGGAGGTGCGTTGACGGAAGGGACGGCCACGACCGACGGGGGGCCCGGGCGGCGCCGGATCGTGGTCCCGCCCGTGACGAAGTCGACGCCGCTGGAGGTCGCGGAAGCGATCCGGGTCGGTCCGGGGACGATGCCCGTGTTCAACGAAGACGTTTTCGACGACGAGGACCTTGCCGCGATCGTCGCTTACGTGGAATACCTGAAGAACCCGGACGATCGTGGGGGCGCGAGTGTGGGGCGCATCGGGCCCGTTGTCGAGGGAGCGATCGGGTGGTTCGTCGGGCTCGGAGTCCTGCTCGTGTTCATCAGGTGGATCGGCACGAAACGAGGCGACGAGTGAAGCATTCGGCCGTGACGACCGGCAGCTTCGTCGTCAGTGCGCTGTCGTCGGTGGCGCTGAGCGTCGTCTACCTCGGGGGAGGGCAACCACAGCTCGAAGGTCTCTTCCTCGGGATATCGCTGGGCGGTATCGCGATCGGACTGGCTCTGGTCGCGAAGGAGACGCTGCCGCATGGTCCGTTCGAGCAAGAACGCGACCTGCTCCCCGGCGACAGTGACGAACACGAGGCGGCGGAGGACGCGTTCGACGAAGGGGCGGAACCTCTCGAGAGGAGGTCGTTTCTCACGAAGCTGATCGCCCTCGCGTTCGGGACGCTCGGGATCGCGGCTCTCTTTCCTATCCGGTCGTTGGGGACGAAGCCGGGACGGGATCTCTTCCACACCGCGTGGGCGGAGGGCTTGAAACTGGTCACGGAAAACGGTGTCGCGGTCAAAGCCGAGCAACTCGCGGTGAACGGTGTCTTGACCGTTTTCCCGCAAGGCCACACCGACGCGGCGGACGCGCAGACGGTCCTGATCCGGCTCCCTCCCGATGCCGACGCGCCGGGACCGGAGTCGGCGTCCGTCGAAGGTTTCGTCGCGTTCTCCAAGGTCTGCACGCACGCGGGCTGCCCGGTCGGCCTTTACCAGGCCGAGTCGCGCGAGCTTTTCTGTCCCTGTCATCAGTCCGCGTTCGCAGTGATGCAAGGGGCCGAGCCGACGAGCGGACCTGCAACGCGCCCGTTGCCGCAACTACCGATCGGCATAGACGACGACGGTTACCTGGTCGCATTGGGGGATTTCCCCGAGCCGATCGGGCCCGGGTTCTGGGATCGCGGTCGTGATTAGGCGACTGGCTCGGTGGCTGGACGAACGAGTAGGAGCCGGCAGCTTCGCGCGCAGCGCGCTCAACAAGGTCTTTCCCGACCACTGGTCGTTCATGCTCGGCGAGATCGCGATGTACGCGTTCATCGTTCTGTTGCTGACGGGGATATTCCTCAGCCTGTTCTTCGACCCGAGCGTGAAAGAGACGGTGTACGACGGGCCGTACGAACCGCTTCAAGGCGAGGAGATCTCGGACGCGTTCAACAGCACGCTGGAACTGTCTTTCGAGATCCGCGCGGGCTTGGTCATGCGACAGACGCACCATTGGGCGGCGATCGTCTTCGTCGCCGCGATCGTGGCGCACCTGCTGCGCATCTTCTTCACCGGCGCGTTCCGCAAACCACGGGAGATCAACTGGATAGTTGGCGTGACGCTGTTGCTCCTCGCGATGTTCAACGGTTTCACCGGGTATTCGCTGCCCGACGATCTCTTGTCGGGGACCGGCCTTCGGATCGCGTACTCGATCGCGCTGTCGATACCTCTGATAGGCACGTGGGTCGCGTTCCTCGTGTTCGGTGGCGAGTTTCCGGCCGAGGAGATCATCCCGAGATTGTTCGTCAC
>JAHWJK010000124.1 GCA_019348445.1 Actinomycetota bacterium
ATCCTTTGACGGTGTCGAACGCGTGCCACTCCCACGAGTCCTCTTCGACGTTCGCTAGCGCCGCACACATCCCGCCCTGCGCTGCCCCTGTATGGGAACGAGTGGGATACAGCTTCGTGATGACGGCCGTGTTCACGCGTTTGCCTGCTTCGAGGGCGGCGCGCAGCCCAGCGCCCCCCGCGCCGACGATCACCGCGTCGAACTCGTGATACCTCGCCATCAGTGAGCGTTCGGGTCGAATGTGATGAGAACCGCGGTGCCCATGACCATCAGCACTGCAGTGACCGTGTACAGCGTTCCTTTGAGGAACGTCCGGAGGCCGGGACCGCGGACGTAGTCGTCGAGAACGATGCGCATCCCGTTAGCGCCGTGCAGGAGGGCGAGGAAGAGCATCAGCCAGTCGAAGGTCTTCCACCCGACGTTGTCCCATCGCTCTGCAACGAAGGCGAAACTGACGCGCTCCACGCCGGCGTCTTGGATGTGCATGATGAAGAGATGGATCAGAACGAGGAAGAGCAAGACGATCCCCGAGATCCGCATGAAGAACCACCACCAGACCTCGGCCGACGACGGGGTGCGGTCGGCACTGAACGCTTTAGGTCGGTGTTTGCGATAGATCTCTTCGACGGTCGCCATGTACGGGGGCGAATCCTAACCTCGGGTTCGCGCCCGAGACCCTCGCGTAGCATGGCTTGGTGACCCAAGAACGTCGTACCGATTCGGGTATCGAGATACAGCCGTTGTACGGTCCCGACTCCGTTCCCGAGACCGATCTCGGCAAACCCGGTGAGTTCCCCTTCACGCGCGGTGTGTATCCGGGGATGTACCGCGACCGCGTCTGGACGATGCGCCAGTACGCAGGTTTCGGCAGCGCCGAGGAGACGAACCGGCGGTTCCACTACCTGCTCCAGGCGGGACAGACCGGGCTCTCGGTCGCGTTCGACCTCCCGACGCAGATGGGGCTCGACTCCGACCACAGCCGCGCCGAGGGCGAGGTCGGACGCGTGGGCGTAGCGATCGACTCACTCGCCGACATGGAGGCGCTCCTGGACAGGATCCCGCTCGGTGACGTTTCTACGTCGATGACGATCAACGCGACCGCCGCGATCCTCTTGCTGCTCTACGAACTCGTCGCCGAGAAACAAGGAGTCGCGCCAGAGCGGATCAGCGGCACGACGCAGAACGACATCCTCAAGGAATACACGGCGCGCGGGACATTCATCTATCCACCGAAGCCGTCGATGCGCATCGTCACGGACCTCTTCGCTTACTGCCGCGACCGGTTGCCGCGGTGGAACACGATCTCGATCTCCGGCTACCACATGCGCGAAGCAGGTTGCACTGCAGTACAAGAGGTCGCGTTCACGATCGCGGACGGGATCGCATACGTCGAGGCGGCGCTCGCTGCCGGACTCGATGTCGATGACTTCGCGCCGCGGCTCTCGTTCTTCTTCGCGTGCCATATGAACTTCTTCGAAGAGGTTGCAAAGTTCCGTGCGGCGCGGCGGTTATGGGCCAGGGTCATGAAGGAACGTTTCGGAGCTACGAACCCGAAGTCGATGATGCTCCGCTTCCATACGCAAACCGGAGGAGCGACGCTGACCGCGCAACAACCCGAGAACAACATCGTCCGTACGGCCCTAGAGGCTTTGGCTGCCGTCATGGGAGGAACACAGTCGCTGCACACGAACTCGTTCGACGAAGCACTTGCTCTCCCCAGCGAGAAGGCTGCTCGGATCGCGCTGCGGACACAGCAAGTGCTGGCGTTCGAATCCGGCATCGTCGACAGCGCCGACCCGTTGGGTGGCTCGTGGATGGTGGAGTCGTTGACGGCAGAGATCGAAACGAGAGCCGAGGAGTACCTCGAACGCATCGACCAGATGGGCGGCGCGGTGGACGCGATCGAAGCAGGTTGGATGAAAAGCGAGATCGAGGACTCTGCCTACAAGATCGCGATGGGCATCGAGAGCGGCGAGCGCGTCATCGTTGGCGTCAACAAGTTCGCGCTGGAACAGGAAGAAGATGTCGAGCTCCACGAGCTCGATCCGGAGCTGGCTCGAAGGCAGGTCGCCCGGACGCAGAAAATCCGTGCGGATCGGGACCAGAGCGCGGTCGATACCGCGCTCAAAGAGGTCGAGGAAGCAGCCCGCGGGCAGGACAACCTGCTCTATCCGATGAAGGAAGCCTTGCGTGCGTACGCAACGCTGGGAGAGGTCTCGGACGTTCTCCGTGGGGTTTTCGGCGAATACGAACCGGCGGCTCGGATCTGATGCCCCAGCGGGTCGCGGTCGTCGGCGGCACGGGAGAACTCGGCTTCCCTCTCGCATGCCGGTGGGCTCAGGCGGGGATCGAGGTCGTCATCGGGTCGCGCGAACAAGCGAAGGCCGAGAAGGCCGCGGCGGATCTCGCGGAGCTCACAGGGAAGACCGCTGAACCACTGGCGAATCCCGAGGCCGCCGCATCTGCCGACGTCGTCATCGTCACGGTCCCGTTCTCGGGTTTCGTCCCGATCTACAAGAGCATCGCCGACAGCCTTCGCCCCGGCGCAGTCGTGATCGACGCGACGGTGCCGGTCGAAGCTTCGGTGGGCGGCAAGGCAACACACGTCTTCGGGATCTGGGAAGGCTCGGCCGCCCAACTCGGTAAGGCGTTCCTTCCGAAGAACACCAAGATGTGCGCCGGGTTCCACACCGTCTCGGCCTCCGCCGCTCGGGACTTCGACGTTCCGCTCGAAGGCGACGTGATGGTCTGCGGTCACAAGGACGGCAAGCCGGCGGTGCGCGAACTGGTCGACGCGCTGCCGGACCTACGTTTCGTCGACGCCGGTCCGCTCGAGAATGCCCGGATCATCGAGCCGATCACGGCGCTGCTCATCGGCATCAACCATCGCTACGGAACCGACCGTTCTGGGATCCACGTGACCGGCCTTCCCGAGGAAGGTTCTTAACCGGCGTAACCGCAGCGATGCTGCTGCGGGTTTTGCTCCTCTAGGTTGTGGTTAAGCCGTCTCTATGAGACGACCGGAACATGTGACGGTTGTCTGCCTCATCACGCTCCTGGCGCTGGTTGCGTCGGGATGCGCGGCTCTGAGAGACCTGACGGACCTTCCGGAGCTGCGGGCGGCAGACATCAAGCCGAGTGACGTGCCTCAAACGTCGAAGATCTTCGACGCGCGCGGCCGCTTGATCACGACTTTTCACGGCGCGACGAACCGGACGATCATCGGGCTGAAGAAGATGCCCAAGCACCTTCGTAACGCGGTGATCGCGATCGAAGACGAGCGCTTCTATTCGCACGACGGCGTCGACCTGCGCGGGATAGCTCGGGCCGCGGTCGCCAATATCAGGGGCGGGCGCGTCGAGCAGGGCGGGTCCACGATCACCCAGCAATACGTCAAGAAGCGGATCATCGAGGATGGTCGTAAAAGAGCGCCGCGGACACTCAAGCGGAAGCTAGATGAGGCCGCGCTCGCGCGCCAGCTCGAACAAGAGCTGTCGAAGGACGAGATCCTTCAGAACTACCTGAACGTCGTCTATTTCGGCAACGGCGCGTACGGCGTGCAGGCGGCCGCCGAGACTTACTTCGCGAAACCGGCGAAGAAGCTCACCGTCAAACAGGCAGCGACGCTCGCAGCTTTGATCAAAGCGCCGGAGCGTTTCGACCCCTACGACCACCCGAAGAGAGCGAAAAGTCGTAGGAACGTAGTTCTCCAGAAGATGCGTGACCTCGGGTTGTTAGCGCGCAAACGTGCGAGGAAGATCCGCAAGCGACCGCTAGGCCTGAGCAAAGAAGGTCGGCGAGACAACTACCCGGCTGCGTACTTCGTCGATTACGTCAAACGGTTGCTCGTTTTCGATCCCCGCTACAACTTCCTCGGAGCCACGCCAAGCCAGCGCAGCAAACGGTTGTTCACGGGAGGGCTTCGGATCCACACGACTCTGGTGCCCCATCATCAGAACGCGGCGGAGCGGGCGGTGCGGTCGGTTCTGACCGAGAAGAACGACCCGCACGGAGCACTGGTCTCCCTCGATCCCCGTAATGGTCACGTGAAAGCGATCGTCGGAGGACGCGACTTCTTCAAGGACGGTAAGAACGACGAATTCTCGAAACTCAATCTCGGGATCGCATCGCGGCCGGATCTCGGTAAGGGCGGTAGAGCTCCGGGGACGGGTCGTCAGGCAGGGTCGGCGTTCAAGACGTTCGCACTCGCGGCCGCGCTGGAGGAAGGCGTGGCCCTCAGCCGTACGTATAAGGCGCCGCGGTGTCACACGTTCCCCAAAGCGAATGACGGCAAGCCCTGGAGGGTCTGCAATTACGGTGGAACGGGCCACGGGAAGGTTTCGCTTCGAGAGGCGACGACGAAGAGCATCAACGTCGCTTACGCGAAGCTCGTTCTCGATATCGGACCTGGGTCGGTCGTTCGGGCCGCCCGCCGACTCGGTATCAGGACCAACCTGAAGCCGGTGAATTCAGGAGCGCTCGGAACGAATCCGGTGAATCCACTCGGCATGGCGGCCGCATATGGAACGATCGCGAATCGGGGGCGCCGGCACGACCCCGTTGCCATCAAGAAGATCGTTTCTCACGATGGCGAAGTTCTCTTCCGGCATAAACGCAACCCGAAGAAAAGGCTCAGTCCGCCGATCGCCTACGCGGTTACGAATGCGCTGAAAAAGGTGCTCGAAAAAGGAACTGGAAGACGCGCGCGATTGCCGCGCCCGGCCGCAGGAAAGACCGGCACCGCGCAGGAGTACCGGGACGCGTGGTTCGTCGGCTACGTCCCCCAGCTCGTTGCGAGCGTATGGGTTGGGTATCCGTCGGCGTCCATAGAGATGAAGACTTCGTGCGGGGCGAAACCGCGCCATCGGTGCCGACCGAC
>JAHWJK010000031.1 GCA_019348445.1 Actinomycetota bacterium
TTCTGGCACTCGGCATCGTCCTGATCTACCGAACGACCGGAATCATGAACTTCGCTCACTGGGCTATCGGCTTGCTCGGCGTTATCGCGTACGCGCTCTTGACGGGTTTCGGCGTCTCGCCGGTCATCGCGTTCGTGGTCGGGATGGTGATCAGCACGGCGTCGGGCGTCGGCGCATACCGGTTCATCTTCAAACGGATGCCTCGCAGCAACCAGATCGGCGTCATCCTGATCACGCTCGCAGTGGCCCAGTTGTTCTCGGCGATCGGGGCACTCATCCTCGGCTTCCGCGACTTCACGAAGCTCCCCGGATGGCTGCCCGTGAGAGACATGCAACTCTTCGGCCTCACCGTCCGGAGCACCGAGATCATCACGTTCGGCATCTCCATCGCGATCGCGATCGGCTTTCTGTTCTGGTTCCGTCTGTCTCGCACGGGTCGTGGTCTGCGCGCGGTCGCGCAGAACCGGGAGGCGGCAATGCTCGCCGGCATCGACGACGTCAAGTACGCGTCGATCGCGTGGGGGATCGGTTCTGCACTCGCGGGACTGGCGGTGCTGCTCGTCCTTCCACACGTTGCCGCGGAAGAGGGCGGGCTCATCAACGTGTTCGATCTCACTCCGCTGGGAACGCTGCTGATCCCAGCGTTCGGTGCCGCGTTGGTGGGAGGACTCGTCAATCTGCCGATGGCGCTGGTGGGCGGTTTCATCTTCGGCATCGCGCGCGAGATGCTGGTTCTGGCACCGCAGCCGTGGTCGGAGCTACGCGGCGCCATAGCGGCGTTGTTGATCGTGTTCCTGTTGCTGCTTCGGACCGAACGGTTCTTCGCGACGAGACAAGAGCTCGAGGCGCTCGAAACGTGAGCGCGACGGCAACCGACACCGCCGAACTCGGCCTCACTCCGGAAGCGCCCGCGTCGCGACCACGGAGTTTCATCCCCACGCGCAACCAGCTGTTGGGTCTCGCAGGGCTCGCGGTGATCTCGCTCCTTCCGGTGCCCTTCGGAGACTTCGGGTTCTTCGTCGGTCAGTACGCGGCGGTCTACGCCATGATCGCTTTGTCGATCGTGATCCTCACCGGCTACGGCGGTCTCATCTCGGTGATGCAGTACTCGTTCGCCGGCGTCGGAGCGATCATCACGGGCGTAGCCATGGCGTCGTGGGGATGGCCTTTCTGGATCGCCCTTCCGCTCGCGGCGCTCGCTACCGTTCCCGTCGCCGCGGTCGTCGGGATGATCGCGGTGCGGCTCAAGGGTTTCTATCTGGCGATCGCGACCCTGACGTTCGCGAACGCGCTCGGAGAGACGCTGTTCAGGTGGGAACGCGTTACCGGGGGCCAGTCCGGGTGGCTCGTCGAACGCCCGGCCATCGGCTCGCTCTCGTTCGCTTCGGACGTTCCCTTCTACCTATTGTGTCTCGGAGTCGTCCTGCTGTTGGTGTGGATGATGGACGGCCTTCGCACGTCGCGTATCGGCAGGGCAATGCTCGCCGTGAAGGACAACGAACTCGAGGCTCAGGCGCTCGGGATAAACGTTTTCAAGACGAAGCTTGCGGCGTTCGTGATCAGCGGGATCGTTGCCGGGATCGGGGGTTCGTTCCTTGCCGTCCTTCTGACCAGCGTCACGCCGACGGCGTTCCAGTCGCCGTTCTCCGAGTTCACGTCGATCGTGCTGCTCTCGCTCGTCGTCATCGGCGGCATCAACCGAGCGATCGGTGCGTTCTTCGGCGCGATCACACTCGTCGTTACGCAGCAGGTGTTCGCGGGGGCCGAGTGTTTCTACTCGTTCGTAGCGGTGTACTCGGCGGCGGTCCTGATCTTGTTCGTTCTGTTCCGTCCGGGAGGCCTCGTCGAAGTCGGTCAGCGGCTCGGTGCTCTCGTCCGGTGGAAGCCCGTAGTGGGTATCGCGGTGATCCTGGTGGTCCTCGGGATCAACATCGGCGGATCGTTCTTCTTCGTAAACGCGTGCTGAGGTGAAGTGATGGCGCTTCTTAGGACCAGGGACGTCTCGAAGAAATTCGGCGGCGTCACCGCGCTGAACGAGGTCGATATCACGGTCGCGGACAAGGAGATCGTCGGGCTCCTCGGTCCGAATGGCGCGGGGAAGACGACGCTCTTCAACGTGATCTCGGGGTTCTTGAAAGCCGATAACGGCCGGATCCTGTTCGAGGAGAACGAGATCCAGCACCTGCTTCCGTACGAACGCGTCGCGATCGGTATCGGACGGACGTTCCAGCACGTCAAGTTGTTCCGCGACCTGACCGTCTACGACAACCTTCTCGTCGCCCAACACCGGCACTTGTCGAGCGGTTCGTTCGCGGCGATGTTGCGGCTCCCGGGATGGCGACGTGACGAGAAGGATGCGAGGGACCGCGTTGAGGCGATCCTCGACCAGGTGAACCTGAGACCGTGGGCCGAAGCGCGACCCGGCGAGCTGTCCTACGGAACCACGCGCTTCCTCGAGCTCGCGTGTGTCCTCTCACTGCAGCCGAAGGTTCTCTTGTTGGACGAGCCCGCGTCGGGGATCCAGCAGAAAGAGGTCGAAGCTTTAGGTCCGATGCTGAAGAGGATCCGCGACGAGAACAACTGCGCCATCCTCTTGATCGAGCACGACATGAGTTTGCTACTGAATACGGCGGAGCGGATCTACGCGCTCGACTTCGGAAAGGTAATCGCCGAAGGCACACCCGACGAGGTCACCCACAACGACCAGGTTCTCGAGTCCTACCTGGGCCGAACGAGGAGAGACTCGGTTGCTTGAGCTGACAAAGATCGAAGCTTTCTACGGTCCGATCCAGGTCTTGTTCGGCGTCGACCTCGAGGTCAAAGAGAACGAGATAGTCGCACTACTCGGCACGAACGGCGCCGGCAAGACGACGATCTTGCGCGTGATCTCCGGGATCCTGAGACCGAAGTCGGGGGAGGTGACGTTCAAAGGAGAGCCGCTGCTGGAGCAAACTCCTCCGGAGATCGTCAGACGGGGGATCGTGCAGATGCCCGGAGGGCGCGGCGTCTTTCCCGGGATGACGGTCTACGAGAACCTGGAGATCGGCGGCTTCCTCTACGGGAAGGACAAGGCGCGCCGGAAGCACATGATCGAAAAGACATTCGAGTTCTTTCCGATGCTTGCCGAGCGGCGACGTCAGGTAGCGGGGAGCATGTCGGGCGGCCAGCAGCAGATGTTGACGCTGGCGAAGAGTTTCATCATGGACCCCGACCTGTTGCTGATCGACGAGCTATCGCTTGGGCTTGCACCGAAGGTCGTCGATGACTTGATCGAGATCCTTCGACGGTTCAACGAGCAGGGTGTCGCGATGGTGCTCGTCGATCAACACGTCGACCTGGCGCTCGAGGTCGCATCGCGCGCGTACTTCATCGAGCGAGGAGAGATCCGCTTCTCGGGTCCGTCCGAGGACCTGAAGGGCCGCGACGACCTGCTGCGTTCGGTCTTTCTCCGCGGCGAATCCGCGGCCGTCTGATCCGTCGAGTGGTGATCTCGCCGCGATAATTCAGTTGGTTTCACCACTCGGCGGGAGTGGGTGAAGCTTGCGCCGTGGATACGTTCGGCATCTTTCTCATCGGACTGGCGATGGTCGTCGGCATCGCGGGGACGATCCTTCCGTTCTTGCCCGGTATCCCGATCGTGTGGGCGGCGGCGCTCGTGTACGGGGTCGTCGCAGGTTTCGGTCCGGTCGGCTGGACCAGCTTTGCGATCATCACCGCGCTCGGGGTGACCGGGATGGTCGCGGCGTTCGCCGTCCCGCAGCGCCACGTCCAGGCCGGCGGAGCGCCGTTCTCCACGACGGTCGCGGGCGTCATCGGAGGCATCATCGGTTTCGTCGTGATCCCCGTCATCGGCATCGTGGTCGGCGCGGTCGCGGGAGTCCTCGTTGCCGAGCGTCTGCGCACGCGGGACTGGAGCCGCGCGTGGACGTCGACTAAGAGAGCCATCGTCGGGTTCGGGCTCGGCGCCGCGGTCCAGATCACGGCCGGTCTCTTGATGATGGGGACGTGGATCGCGTGGGTCATCCTGGACTGACGTAGGTTTTGACCACTTTGAAGGCCGCTCGCTACAACGCAGACGCGAAGAAGCTATTCGTCGGCGACGTTCCTGAGCCGAAACCCGGCCCCCTCGACGTGGTCGTCAAGGTCGAAGCGTGCGGGATCTGCCTGTCCGACGTGCACCTGATAGACGGCTCGATCCCACCGATCGTGTCGGAGGTGACTCCGGGGCACGAGCCGGCGGGAGTGATCGCCGCGATCGGCGAGCTCGTGACCGGTTGGCGGGAAGGGGACCGGGTCGTCCTCAACGGCGGGAAACCATGCGGGGAGTGTGAGAACTGCCGCATCGGTCGCCTCGACGAATGCCTCCAGTTCAACATCATGGGGTTCCACTACGACGGCGCCTGGGCCGAGTACGTCGTCGTGCCCTACTACGCGATGAGCCGGCTGCCCGAGGGTCTGCCGTTCGAACAGTGTGCGATCTTGGCGGACGCGGTCGCTACTCCGTACGCCGCCCTGACTACGCGCGGCGGACTACGACCGGGGGAGAAGGTCGGCTTGTGGGGGATCGGCGGACTCGGGACGCACGCGGTGCAATTAGCGCGCATCTGCGGTGCCGGGTTCATCATCGCGGTCGACCCTCTGCCGAGCGCGCGCGAGCGTGCGTTGAAGCTCGGCGCAGACCTAGCGTTGGATCCGACGACTCCGGACCTGGCGAGGGAGATCCGCAAGTTAACCGGAGGTGGTTTGGATCTGGCGGTCGACCTCGTCGGTGCGAACGTGGTGTTGCAGCAATGCGTCTCGTCGTTGGGGCGCGGGGGCCGCGCCGTGATGGTCGGGCTGTCACTCGACCGCTTGGACCTCGAGATGAGCCTGTTGTTCGGCGTTCAGCAGCATGCCGTCCTCGGCCACCTCGGCTACGACCGCAAGCATCTCGACGATCTCGTCACGCTCCTTGCGAACGGTCGCCTCGACCTCAGCGCCTCGATCTCCGATGTGATCTCGATCGACGACATCGAGGACGGGGTTAGGCGCCTTGCCGAGAAGGAAGGAGACCCGGTCCGCATCATCGTGCGGCCATCGGCTAGCTAGACCGCGTGCGCGGCCGGTTGCTGAACGCCCGCATTCAGGAACAGGTCTTGCGCTTTCGTCATGGACTTCCGAGCGGCCTCCTCGTCGTCTCCGAAACCGACGAACAGGTTCAGCGCCATATCGCGCATCGTCGTGATCGCTTCGTCCAGTGTCAGGCAACCCGCTTTGTGGAGCGTCACGACTCCATGCGCCATGACCCATAACTGCGTCGCGAGATTCAGAGGATCGGCCGCGTCGAATCGTCCCGCGTCTATGGCACGTTGCACGCCTCGGACGAGTCGTTCGAAGGTGCCCTCGCCGACGTCGTCGTCCTCAGGATTCTCCAGGAACATGAAGCGGTAGAGGTCGTAGTTCGTGAGCGCGTTGATGAAATAGGCGCCGCCGAGAGCGGACAGATCGAAGATCGGGTCGTCGGAGTCCGGGACCGCGTCGAGATATGCCGCCAAGCGGCGGAACCCTTCGCGGGCGACCTCCTTACGGAGCTCCTCCATCCCGGCGAAGTACGTGTAGACGGCCATCGTCGAGGCGCCGACCTCGGCCGCGAGCCGTCTCGTCGTGAGCGCGTCGGGTCCGTGCTCCGCGAGAAGGCGCGCCGCGGCCTCGATCAGGGCCGAGCGAACGTGCGGGTCCTGGGCCTTAGGGCTCATATGCCGTCATCTCCGATTTGACAGTTTACGCATAGCGGCGTTATGAATAGGGTATAACATCGTTATACGACGGCGTTATGCGTCGGGGGCACCCGGCGCAGGACCACAAAGGGGGCGGCGATGTCTGAGGAACTCGACCTCTACGGCACCGGCATCAACTGGCGGAAAGCCGTGGCCATAGTCGCGACCGTCTCGCTGATCGTTACCGCCTTCGGTTTCTTCGGCTACCGCTGGCTCACGAGTACCACCCCGGTCAGCCGTGAGACAGCGCTGCAGATGTTCGAAGCCGAATCCGAACAAGCGGACGCGACAACGAGCACAACGAAGAAAAAGTCGAACAAGAGCGCGTCCGGCAAGGGCCGAACCGAGAAGAAGAAGACCGGCTCTGCCACGGGCGTCGCAAGCTCCGGTTCTGGTGGCGGCGGCTCATCCCCCACGAACGACCAGACGACCGTCGCCGCCGGAACCGAGTCCAGCTCGCGAGGCGAACGCAGCAAGACGGCCAAGAAGGCCGGCTACGAATACCCGACGACCCCTGAAAACGGCGTGTACTCGTGGGACACCGATGGGTGGGAGGAGGCCGCGGGTATCCGGCGCCAGTTCCCGAACGAATCGCAACGGATCATCACGGCGAGCAACGGGTCGAGTTGGAAGCAACATCACTACTTCTCCGAAGAGCGAGAGATCTGGTCCGAGTTCGTCATCAGCAAGAAGGGCGCGCATCTGGCTATGCAGCGCAACCGTGCCAAGTTCGGCCCGGTGACGAACGACTCGACGATCGACTTTTCTCCTCCCATGCTCGTGGGTCTGGCCTCTCCGAAAGAAGGCGCGTCGTGGAACGGGAAGTGGAAGGGGCGTACGTCCGGAAGCTATGCGTCTCGGATCTTCGAGCACGGAACGATGGCGATCGGCGGCGAGACCGTTGAGGTGTGGGGTTACGAGGTTCGTATGCAGATGCGCGGAGAGCTCAATGGAACGGTTTTCGCTCGCGTGATGTTCGCGCCGAAGTACGCGCTAACGGTGCAAGAACACTACGAACAAACCATCGAAACGGACAGAGGTCGTTATCGCGCCAACTGGACGATGACGCTCAAGTCGACGACTCCTCAGCGTTAGTTGAGAACGAGTTCGTCTGCGGGCAGCGGCTTGCTGACGTAGTACCCCTGCGCGTAATCGCACCCGAGATCCGCAAGTTCGTTCCAGACGACTTCCGTCTCGACGCCTTCGGCAACGACGTCGAGGCCGAGGCCGCGACCGAGCTCGATAGTGGACTTGACGATGAGTCCGTCCTGACGTTGCTCGGCCATGTTCTGGACGAACGACTTATCGATCTTCAGCGCGTGGATCGGGAGCCGGGTTAGGTATGACAGCGACGTGTAGCCCGCGCCGTAGTCATCGATGGCGATCCGGATGCCCATGTCGCAGAGCGTCTGGAGCACGACGATGGCCCGTGACTGGTCGTTGATGACGGTGCTCTCCGTAACCTCGAACTCGATCCACTTCGGATCCGCTCCATGCCGCTCGAGCACCGCAACGATGTCGTTCGGGAACTCGACATCCGAGAGATTGCGTGCCGAGATATTCACGGCGACGCTCATGTCGAGACCTCGGTTCCTCCATTCGGCGACCTGCTTCGCCGCCTCGGCCACGACGTACATCGTCAACGGCTTCATCAGGTCCGTCTGCTCGGCGAGCGGGATGAACTCGTCCGGCGGGATCATTCCTCGGTGCGGGTGGACCCACCGCACGAGCGCCTCGGCCGCGTGGATCCCTCCGCCGTTCATCGAGCTCTTGGGTTGATAGAACAGGACGAGCTCTCGGTCCTCGATCGCGCCGCGCAGCTCGGCTGCCATCGCGATCTTCTCGGCGTTCAGTTCGTGACGATCGGGGGAGTAGAACTCGACGCGCGTTCCCGATTCCTTCGCCGCTCCAAGCGCCGCGCTCGCGTGCCAGATGAGCGTCTTGGCGTCCCTGCCGTGACCGGGGGAGAGCGCGATACCGAAACTTGCAGAGATCTCGACGGGGACATCGCCGATCATGAATGGCTTCTCGAGTTCGGCCCGTACCTTCTCGACGACCGTCGTCGCTCCGTGACCATCCTGCGCGCTGGGCATCAGGATCGCGAACTCGTCGCCGCTCAAACGTGCCACCGTGTCGCTCTCGCGCAGCGTGGTCTCGAGACGCGTCGCGAGCTCCGCGAGGAGCACGTCCCCCTGGTCGCGTCCGAGCGCGTTGTTAACGGCGCCGAAGCGATCGATCCCCATCACGACTAGCGGGACGTGAGACGCCTCGCGCTCGCTGATGAGGATCAGTTGCTGCAACCGGTCGGCGAGTAGGTCTCGACCGGGCAGCCCGGTGACCGGGTCGACGAGGTTCATGCCGTTCTCGTGTGACTCTCGGACCTTACGGTCGAGCAAGCCGATGACGAACGCGTAACCAACACCGAGTGCGCCAAGGATGGACAAGTAGTAAGCGGCACCGCCGAGGCGGAACGTCAGCAGCTCGTTCATGGGGACGCCAGAGCCGTAGATCACTGCCGCGATTGGAAGTAGCGCCAGTGCTATCCATATGCGAGTACCCGAGCCGCCGATCACAAATCTAATAGTCCTCTTCTGGGAGGAAGACCCATATACGTAATCCCCGCAAAAGGGCGAAGATTGGGACATGGACGGCGCCTTTCGCAGTGACAAGGACAGCCTCGGCCCCGTGCAGGTTCCCGCCGACAGGCTGTGGGGCGCCCAGACGCAGCGCTCGATCGAGAACTTCCCGATCGGGCGGAGTCGTTTCGTCTGGGAGCGCAGGGTCATCCGGGCCCTCGGTCTCCTCAAGAAGGCCGCCGCGCTGGCGAACGGCGAGCTCGGTCAGCTGCCTTCGGAGAAGGTCGAGTTGATCGTCCAAGCCGCCGACGAGGTGATCGAAGGCAAGCTCGACGACGAGTTCCCGCTCGTCGTGTGGCAAACGGGGTCCGGAACGCAATCGAACATGAACGCGAACGAGGTCATCGCCAACCGGGCGATCCAGATCGCCGGTGGCGAGGTCGGTTCGAAGGATCCCATCCACCCCAACGACGACGTGAACAAGGGCCAGTCCTCGAACGACACGTTCCCGACCGCGATGCACGTCGCCGCAACCGAAGAGATCGAAGACAACCTGCTCCCGGCGGTCCAGGATCTTCGAGACACGCTCGACGCGAAAGGTGTGCAGTACGACGACGTCGTCATGGTGGGGCGCACCCACCTGCAGGATGCGACCCCGGTGCGGCTGTCGCAGGTGTTCTCCGGCTGGGTTGCGCAACTCGATCAAGCCATGGATGGGATCCGGGACACGCTCCCGCGGATCTACGAACTCGCGATCGGCGGTACGGCGGTAGGTACCGGATTGAACGCACATCCCCGCTTCGGCGAAGTTGTCGCACAAAAGCTCGAGGAAGAGACCGGGAGGCCGTTCCGGTCGGCCGAGAACAAGTTCGCGGCGCTGTCTGCCCACGATGGGATGGTCGACATCAGCGCCTCGCTGCGGACGCTAGCTATCGCGTTATTCAAGGTCGCGAACGACGTTCGTTACTACGCGATGGGACCACGCGCCGGTATCGCGGAGCTGAAGATCCCTGAGAACGAGCCGGGGTCGTCGATCATGCCGGGAAAGATCAACCCGACGCAGTCGGAAGCGATGACGATGGTGTGCGTGCAGGTGTTCGGCAACGACGCCGCCGTCGCGTTCGCCGGGAGCCAGGGCGCTTTTCAACTGAACGTCTACAAGCCGGTGATGCTCCACAACGTGCTGGAGTCGGCGCAGTTGATGGCGGATGCGTGTCGCGCGTTCAACGACTTCGCGGCCACCGGCATCGAGCCGAATCGCAAGGTGATCCAGCAGCACCTGGACGATTCGCTGATGTTAGTGACGGCGCTCAATCCGCACATCGGATACGAGAGGTCTGCGGAGATCGCGCTCAAGGCGTATCGCGAGGACAAGTCCCTGAAGGAGGCCGCGGCCGAGCTCGGCTACGTCGAGCCTGCGGACTTCGACAAGTGGGTTCGCCCCGAGGACATGACCGGCCCCCTCGCCGACGACTGACCGCCACCAGGCGTTTCAGCTGAAACGCCTGTTTCTTCCAGGGGCAGCAGGGGGAGGGAACCGCCTGGTAGGGGCGAAATAGGCCCTCATGACCATCACGAGCAGAGTCTTCGCGGGCGCGCTTGCCGCCGTCATCGTTCTGGGGCTGGCGCCGATAGGTCACACCGATACCGCTCGACCCATGATCGTCGTCGCGCATCCCGATTCGGACGCGCAAGCCGCGTTCCTGATGTCGAACTTCGACGAGACGCACAACCATGCTCCCGGCGAGATCGAGCTGCTTATCTGGCCCGGCGACCTCGCGCGTCTCGACGCAGCGGGGATCGACTACCACGTCGCGATCGAAGACCTTCTCGAGCACGACGCGGGTGGAACGAAAGCCGATTCCGTACAGGTTCTTCCGGGTCCCGACCGGGACGACTACCGCCGGCTCGAGGACTACAACGCGGAGATGAAGAAGCTTGCGAAGAAGAACCCCGGTCTCGTCAAGCTCTTCAAGATGAAGCGTCCGTCATTGGAGGGGCGCACCGTCTATGGCATCGAGATCGCCACCAACGTCACTAGCAGCGCAACCGACGGTCGCCCGATCTTCTACATCGACGGCATCCATCACGCGCGGGAGTGGCCGGCTGCGGAATACCCGATGCTCTTCGCTCACTACCTCGTTGAGAAGTTCGGTAAGGATCGGAAGGTCACGTCCCTTCTGAAGCGAGCGCGCGTGATCCTCGTCCCCATCGTGAACCCGGATGGCTTCGTTTACTCACGCGAGTCGCCGGCGCAGAACTCCTTCTTGGGGGCCGGGAACGGCTTCGAGGGTTACTGGCGCAAGAATCGCCGCTCCTTGACGGGAGTAACCGTGCCGGCGCCGCGCCGCGTCAACCCCGACGCGTATGGCGTCGATCCCAACCGCAACTACTCCTATCTGTGGGGGGACTCGAACGGTGGGTCGTCCGGGATACCCGTCAACCAGACCTATCGCGGAACGGCGCCCTTCTCAGAGCCCGAGACGCAAAACGTTCGCGACATCATCCTCAGCCGTCAGGTGACCCTGGTGGTGACCAACCACACGTACCAGGCGACCGTTCTACGCGCGGGTGGGGGAAGGGCGCCGGAAGACGACATCCTCGAGCGCCTCGGCGGTGTTGTCGCCGACATCCTCGGCTACCGCAACATGCCGAGCGTGGGATATCCGACCACCGGAACAACGGATGACTGGGCTTACGCGGCCATCGGTTCTCTCGGCTACACGATCGAACATGGAAGCCAGGGATTCCACCCGCCGTACGACCACGAGGTCGGTCAGTTCTGGAAGCAGCACATGGACGCATTCGTGAAACTTCTCGAGTACTCGGCGGACACGCGCTACCACTCGGTGATCAAAGGCAAGGTCGCGAATGGCCCCGCGACCCTCACGATCCGAAAGAAGTTCCTCACGCCGCTCTCGCCGGGGAACCCCACCGGGGAGAAAGCCGTACGCGAGCGCGTGAAGATGAACTTGAAGACGATGAAAGACGGCACGTTCGAGTGGCATCTGTCGCCGTCGGACCGTCCTTACGAGAAGAAGCCCGAGAACTTCATCTTGACGATCTCCTCGGGGGGGAAGAGCAAGACGATCGAGGTTCACGTCGACCGCGGTGAGGTCGTCAACCTCGGGACGATCAAGCTCTAGCCGCTAGCCCGCGCCTCCGTCGGCAGCATCACGGCTGCGATGCTTCGAAGCAGGTCGTGCTCGTCGAAAGGCTTGGAAAGGTAGGCCTCGTTCGACGAGAGCCCATGTTGCTCGACGATCTTCTCGCTGTGCCCGGACATATAGACGACCTTGACGTAAGGCTGCAGTCTCGTGACGCGGGCAGCGAGGTCCTTGCCGGACATACGTGGCATGACGATGTCGGTGATCAGGATGTCTATCTCGAGACCATGCCTGCGCAGGAAATCGAGAGCTTCTTCTCCATTGCTTGCCGACAGCACGGTGTATCCGTTGCGAGACAGGATCCGTTCGACGAGCCGGCACAACGGTTCGTCGTCTTCCACGACCAGGGCGACCCCCTCAGGTAGATCGAAGTCCAGAGTGGTCGGGGGCGTCAAGACACCTTTCCTTGCAGCGTGAGTCGCTCGTGGCAGGAAGATCCGGAATCGGGTGCCCTCGTCGATCGCGCTGTCGACGACGATGCATCCATGCGCCTGTTTCACGATGCCGAACACGGTCGAGAGCCCCAGGCCGGTTCCCCATTCTTTGGGTTTCGTCGTAAAGAACGGTTCGAAGATCTGGTCGACGACCTCGGGCGGGATGCCGGTCCCGTCGTCGAGGACCGTCAGGCACACGTAGTCGCCCGGCTGCATGTCGGGATCCACCGTGGCTTCGTCGGCGGCGACCATTACGTTCGCCGTCGTGATCCAGATATCGCCGCCGTTGGGCATCGCGTCGCGCGCGTTGACGACGAGATTCATGATCACCTGGTCGAGCCGGCTCGGATCTATCTCTATGGTCCAGAGGTCGTCGGCGAGGATCGTCTGAAGGCGGATGTCTTCCCCGATCACCGGCGCCAACATCGACTGCAGATCGCTCATCCGTTGATTCAGATCCAGGACCTCGGGGTGCGTGACCTCCTTGCGGGAGAAAGCCAACAGCTGGCGGACGAGCTGTCCGGCGCGCTCGCTGGCCCCGAGGATCTCTGAAAGATCGTGGCGCTTCGGATCACCTTCGGGTAGGTCGTCGGCGATGAAGCGCGCGTAGTTGTCGATGATGGCGAGGACGTTGTTGAAGTCGTGCGCGATGCCTCCCGCGAGACGCCCCACCGCCTCCATCTTCTGAGCTTGCAGGTAACGGGCCTCGAGGTCGGCGTATTCGCGGATCGCTCCGATCGCGACCTGCTCGCCGAGCGCGACCTTGCCGCGCGCGACCGCATCCAGGGAATCCATGAGTTCGTCGGCACGTCCGCCCTTCAGGAGGTAGCCCTCGGCCCCCGCTTTGACCATCGATGAGATGTTCGACATATCCCCGAGCGCGGTCAGCGCAAGGATCTTCGTCTCGGGATGAGCAATCTTGATCGCTTCGGTCGCCTCGATGCCGGTCATGACCGGCATGTTGATGTCCATCAGGACGAGGTCGGGGCGGACGGCTTCCACGAGCTCGATCGCCTCGAGGCCGTTCGATCCTTCGCCGACGATCTCGTAGGTCTCGCGTAGCTCGATCAGCTGCCGCAGGTTGCGACGGACTGGAGAGTGGTCGTCGACGATCACGAGTCGGAGTTTCGGCGTCGAGCGGCGATCTTCCATGCCCCTATTAACGGGTCGCGAAGAACGTCGCGAAATCCCCTACGGGGGAAGCTTGCTCACCCGCTTGGGGGTCGGTATCTGGGGCCCGGGCATGTTTCGCTACACGGATGTTCCTCGTCGTCCCGATCGCCCTCGTCGCCGCTCTCTATGGGCTCGTCCGCGGCGGATCACTGGAGCCCCTCGCGCAGACACAGTTCCGCTTGCTATGGATCCTCTTCGCGGCGCTCGTAGCTCAGGTCGGATTTGACCTCTGGGATCCAGCATGGCTCTCGCAAACGGGAGACCTCGTCGTGCTGTTGACGACTAACGCCGCGATCGTCGTGTTCTTGGCCGCCAATCGGCACCTTCCGGGCATGTTGCTCGCCGCTCTCGGACTGTTGCTCAACGTGATCGTGATCTCCGCCAACGCCGGGATGCCGGTGTCGCAGGAAGCGGCCGAGATCGCGGGTCTCGAGGGAGAGCTGACGAATCTCGGGATCAAGCACGAGGTGCTCGGCCCCGACACCGTGTTTCCGTGGCTCGCCGACGTCATCCCTCTGCCGGGGCTGAACGCGCTGATCAGCGTCGGCGACGTGGTTCTTGCGGCCGGTATCGGCTGGCTCGTCTACAGGCGGACCCTGGATGAGGGCCCGAACGAGGATCGCGATTCAGCTACGCCCGCAGCAACTTCCGGTTGACCGCGTTCAGGAGAGCGAGGGCAGCAGCGGTGGCGACGTCGTCTACCACGCGGGCAGATCCCAGCAAGGGTGTTGACGCGCCCTCTTCGTAGAACGTCGTGTGCACGAGCACCCACTCGGTCGAGCTGCTGACCGAGTGCAGGCTCACGTTGTCGATCTCGAGCGTCGATCGTTTTTCGCTGAGCTTCGCGTCGAGGCATTCGAGTACGGCGGCTGCGGCCCCCCTCGCTCGGGCCTCGCGAGATGTCCCCGCAGCCCCCGTACCCGAAGTCCTTTCGCCGTCCGGCCACAGCAGAGTGACTTCGACCCACTCGCTGTTGTTGCGACGGCCGACTCCCACGCGTTCGATGCTCGGTCGGCCCGCTTGGCCGGTAGGTGGCGTTTCGACCTGGACGATCGAGACGATGCGGTGGTCTATCTGGATGCCGAACTCGGCTGCGGCCAGCGACTCGATGTCCCGTACGAATTGGCGGGAAGGCTTGCGCCCGGCTGCGATGACGTGGATCTCGGTGGGGGAGTCGTCGCCGACTACCCGGACCCGTTCCACTCCTTGTACTCGATTCAGAGCGCGCTGCAATTCGGCGAGCGTCCCGCTCTGCGACAACGTGTCTTCCCCAGGCATTCCCGCGACTAGCTCCTTTGGACTACTAGAAATAGGTCGGTTGGACGCTTGTAGCCCAACTTAATCACTGACATGGTCAGACAGCACCCCCCAAGCGGGAGTAGTACCTCCCCCGAACGGGGACAGCGGAGCGGCGAATAACGCGGGAATCTCTAACTAGCGGAGCGGCGGCCACGCCGCAGTGGCCTCTTTCGATGTGACCAGTTCCATCTAGTCGCGGGAGGAGGTTCGGATGAAGACGCGTCTTATCGCTTTCGCAGGCACCCTGATCGCCCTGTTCCAGGTCGCCGGCGCCCA
>JAHWJK010000125.1 GCA_019348445.1 Actinomycetota bacterium
AGAACTAGCAGCAGGAGTAGGGGAAGGAGCACGTTGGTGGAGATCGAGATCGGCATCGGCAAATCGGGGAGGCGTGCCTACGGGTTCGACGACGTCGCCATCGTGCCCTCCCGTCGCACCCGGGACCCCGACGACGTCGATATCTCGTGGGAGGTAGATGCCTTCAAGTTCGAACTTCCCCTGATGGCGTCCGCGATGGATGGCGTCGTTTCTCCACGCACCGCCGTCGAGATAGGGAGATACGGGGGCCTCGCGGTCCTGAACCTCGAGGGTCTATGGACCCGCTACGAGGACACCGATTCGATCCTCGCCGAGATCGCCGAACTGCCGAACGAGAAGGCGACCGCGCGGATGCAAGAGCTCTACATGGAAGAGATAAAAGACGAGCTCATCTACAAGCGCATCCGCGAGATCAAAGAAGCGGGCGTCACGGCATCGGCGTCGCTTACTCCCCAGCGGGTCGAGCGATTCCACAAGGTTGCGCTCGAGGCCGAACTCGACATCCTCGTGATCCAGGGAACCGTCGTTTCTGCCGAGCACGTTTCGAAGCAGACCGAACCGTTGAACCTCAAGCGTTTCATCTCGACCTACGACATCCCCGTCATCGTCGGCGGTTGCGCGTCGTATTCGACCGCCCTTCACCTGATGCGCACGGGCGCGATCGGCGTCCTCGTCGGGGTCGGCCCCGGCGCCGCATGCACGACGAGAGGAGTGCTCGGCATCGGTGTGCCGCAGGCGACCGCGATCGCCGATGCGGCGGGTGCTCGGATCCGTCATCTCGACGAGACCGGCCGCTATTGCCACGTCATCGCAGACGGCGGTATGCGAACCGGCGGCGACATCGCAAAGGCGATCGCGTGTGGAGCCGACGCGGTCATGATCGGATCGCCTCTCGCTACCGCGGTGGAGGCGCCGGGCCGCGGCTACCACTGGGGCATGGCGACGTTCCATCCCACGCTTCCCCGCGGAGCACGCGTCAAGACGAGCACGCTCGGCACTATGAAGGAAGTTCTCGTCGGTCCCGCGCACGAGAACGACGGCCGCCTGAATCTGTTCGGGGCCCTACGAACGAGCCTTGCAACCTGCGGGTACGCAAACATCAAGGAATTCCAGAAGGCCGAGGTGATGATCGCACCGGCGTTGAAGACCGAGGGGAAGGCCCTTCAGACGTCGCAGGGCATCGGCATGGGCGCGTAGCCGTACCGGAACGGACTTCACCAGAGAGAGGCTCCTTCGGGGGCCTTTCTTCATTTCGACCTAGACCAGACCCGCCCATTTGGGGCCACTCCCTCGAAGTTTCTTATGGAGTCTGCGGAATATGACTAAATTAAAGAGGTTGTACGGTATAACAGACAAAGAAAAGGAGGTCAGAGTGATTACATTCCTCATCATCTTCGTTACGGCTCTGGCCGTTGTCGACGTCGCCAGCTCCCGGTTCGGCCGGGATTCTCGTGACGGCAACGACTGGTTCACCGGCTCGAATCCCTTTGAGGTCGGGCAACGGTGAATAGCTGGGCCGCATACAAGCTCGATCCCGCGCTGTCGCCGGTAGCCGGACCTTCCCCCCGGTCCTTGGCTTCCGGTCGACCTGCCCGGATCGTCCGACGAGGCCGCTAGGAGGAACCATGCCTAGCGGCCTCGATCGGATCGATCGTCGGATCCTCCGACTCCTCACCGAGGACGGGCGGATGTCGCATGCCGCCATCGCCAAAGAGGTCGGGTTGTCGGGTCCCGCGGTGCACGACCGGGTTCGCAAGCTCGAACAGAACGGCGTGATCGCGGGATATACGGCAGTGCTCGATCCGCACCAGTTGAATCGTGACTACGTCGCGTTCACGCTGGTCACGCTGTCGGAGGGCAACGAGTTCGCCCACGACGAGGAGATCGTTGCGCGCATCTGTGACGAGCCGGATGTACTCGAATTCCATCGCGTCGCAGGACAGGATTGCTATCTCATCAAGATCAGGACGGCGACCAGCAAAGATCTGGAGTTACTTCTCCGCCGCATCCGTTCGATCAGAGGCGTCGCGCGGAGCCGTACGACGATCGTTCTGTCGACCGAGCTCGAGAAGCCGTCGATCCCGGTTTCCGACGAAGAAAGTGAGCCACTCTCGGTCTGACGCGCTTCGGTGAAGCACTAGTCTCCGACGCGTGTCCGAACCGTTGACTGTCGAAGACTTGTTGCGTGTCGGCACGCGCGTCCTCAGCGACTCGACCGCGATATTCGAGGACCACGACAATGAGGACGAGGCTCGTGAGCTGCTCGCGCTCACACTCGGGATCGATGACGACGATCTCGACGACGATCACGAACCTGCGAGGCGTCAGCGGGAGAAGTATCTGTCTCTCGTTGCTCGTAGGGCTGCGGGAGAACCTATGCCGTTCCTGCGCGGGTTCATCGATTTCTACGGGCTCGAACTACGAGTGCGGCCCGGAGCTTTCGTACCGAGGCCTTCCTCCGAGCTAACGGTCGATCGCGCTCTGAAGAGGCTCGGTCGCCGGCGCAACCCGATCGTCGTCGACGTCTGCGCCGGAGTCGGCCCGATAGGTATGGCCGTTGCGAGCGAGAGATCGGACGCCGACGTCTGGGCGCTAGATATCTCCGAGGAAGGATGCAAGCAGGGCCGCGCAAACGCGCGTCGGCTGGGGGTGAAGAACATCAGTTTCGGTTCCGGTGACATGTACGAGCCGCTCCCGACGAAATATCACGGTGAGGTCGACATGATCGTGGCGCATGTGCCGTACATCCCTGCCGACGAGGTCGATGACCTGCCCGACGAGGTCAAGGTTTACGAGCCCATGGACACGCTGACCGATAGTTCTCACGACGGGTTGTTCCTGATGCGCCGCGCCGTCAGCGAGGGAGCCGAGCTGATGAAGCCGGGCGGGTGGTTGCTGCTCGAGATGTCCGACGACATGGCGTCGAAGGCGAAGCGTCTCTACCAGCGCGCGGGTTTTCGCGACGTCAGCACGGTGACTGATGAAGACGAGCTCAGCGTCGTCGTAGAAGGGCGGAAAAGCCCGAGCTAGCGAACACCCCCGCGGTAGATTGACTTATGCCGCAGTCGGGTCGCGAACCCTCTCCTACCGACCAAAAGGTCCTGGTCGTCGACTACGGGGCGCAGTACGCGCAGCTCATCGCACGACGCGTTCGCGAATGTCACGTCTATTCCGAGATCGTTCCTCACGATCTACCGGTCGAGGAGATCGCGGCCCGCAAGCCGTCGGGGATCATCCTTTCGGGCGGCCCGAAGTCGATCCACTCGCCGGGAGCCCCGCAGGTCGATCCGAGTTTGTTCGGGCTCGACGTCCCGGTTCTCGGTATCTGCTACGGCCAGCAGGCGATGGCGCAGAGCCTCGGCGGCGAGGTGGCGCGGACGGGACTCGCCGAATTCGGCAAGAGCGAGCTGAAGGTCGAAGCACCTAACTCGATCCTGTTCTCGGAGCAGCCGGTCGAGCAGACCGTGTGGATGAGCCACAACGACACCGTGGTCCGGCCCCCGGACGGGTTCCGCGTCACCGCGGCAACGCCGGCATCGCCGGTCGCGGCGTTCGAAGCAGCCGAGCGGAGGCTATTCGGCGTCCAGTTCCATCCCGAGGTGGCGCACACGCCGCGCGGGACCGAGATCCTCAAGAACTTCCTCTACGACGGGTGCGACCTGCTCCCGTCGTGGACGATGACGTCGATCATCGAGTCGGCGATCGAGGACATCAGGGACTTGGTCGGCAGCGAGCGCATCGTGTGCGGCCTGTCCGGCGGGGTCGATTCGTCGGTCGCTGCCGCCCTGGTCCACCGTGCGGTGGGAGATCAGCTCACCTGCGTTTTCGTCGATCACGGCCTTTTGCGGCAAGGCGAGGCGGAGCAGGTCGAAGATACGTTCCGCCGCCATCTCAAGATCGACCTCATCCACGTAAAGGCTGCGGATCGATTCCTCGACAACCTCGCGGACGTTACCGATCCGGAACGCAAACGCAAGATCATCGGTGAGACATTCATCCGTGTGTTCGAAGAAGTCGCACGGGACGAGCTGGAAGATGCGCGCTTCTTGGTTCAGGGGACGCTCTATCCCGACGTGATCGAGTCAGGGACGCGAGACGCTGCAAAGATCAAGAGTCACCACAACGTCGGCGGTCTTCCCGAGGACATGACGTTCACGCTCGTGGAGCCGCTGCGCAACCTCTTCAAGGATGAGGTGCGCCGCGTCGGGGAAGAACTAGGGCTCCCCGAAGAGATCGTGTGGCGGCAGCCGTTCCCCGGCCCGGGTTTGGCTGTGCGCATCATCGGCGACATCACGCACGATCGACTCGAGCTGTTGCGAGCCGCGGATGCGATCGTTCTCGAAGAGATCAAGAGGGCCGGCATGCTGCGCGAGATCTGGCAGTCGTTCGCCGTACTTCCTGCCGTTCGATCGGTCGGCGTCATGGGCGACGAACGCACCTACGGCTATCCGATGGTGCTGCGTGCGGTTACGAGCGACGACGCGATGACCGCCGACTGGGCGCGGCTCCCGTACGAGCTACTCGAGACGATCTCGAATCGAGTAGTGAACGAGGTGCCGGGCATCAACCGCGTCGTCTACGACATCACCTCGAAGCCCCCGGGCACGATCGAGTGGGAATGACGCGTTAGAGCTTCTTCATATTCTCGAGCTGATTCTGGGGGCGCCTGATTCCTGCCCCGGTGAGTACCCTCCGAAAGCTATGTCTGACAATCCGCCCGTAAATGTCTGACACGGCCCCTAAGGGGCACTCTGCCGCCGGTTCCGACTACCTCAGCATCCTGTCGGGGACGTCCCAGAACATCGTCGGGATCATCGTCGCTGCGCTCGCGACGCTCGCTACGCAGG
>JAHWJK010000032.1 GCA_019348445.1 Actinomycetota bacterium
ACCACGGTCTCGGCGGGATCGGCGGCTTGCGACACGAGGAGGGCCGTGACCATCTTCGTGGTGCTGGCGTTCGGGTAGCGGTCGCGCGCGTTGCGCGCCCACAGCACGTTTCCGTCCTCGTCGACGACGATGCAGCGAGCGCACCCGACGTCGGGTGGCGCCGCAGCATGAGCCGGTGCGGCCAGCGCCAGGAGGGCGGCAAGCGCGAGTCGACTTGTTGCCAAGTAGACAGATCTATTTCTGACGAAGCGCCTCTGCACCCGGGGAGCGTACGGGGCTAGAGAAGCTCGCGGAGGCTCGCGCGCAGTGCCGCGTCTTTCATCTGCTTGGCGAGAGACGCGAGCTCGCCGAGAGAGCGCGCGGCGTCCGCTTGACCCTGTGGATCCTTACGCCGCGCCACCGGTGTCACGATCTGCTCGAAGAAAGCGGCTTCCCTCTCCGCGAATTGCCGGTACATCTTGAGGTGGCGAGCCTGGACGCCGTACTCGAAGAAGCGGCGCGCAGCTTTCGCGACGAGGAGGTCGTTCTCGTCGTAGCTCCCCATCTCACCGGCGGTGACGAGACCGAAGTCTTCGAGCTCGGCGAGCTGAGGCTCGGTCAGGCCCGACGCCTTGAGGAGCTCGCTCCTCGTCAACGACGCACCCTGAACGTTCGCTGGACCCTTGGGGACGTCGTCTTCGACGGCCGGAGCCGACGGGACCTGCGGCAGCAGCCCTCCGTTGCTGTCCGCTTCCGCCAGGCGCTCCCGGATCACCTTCAGCGGCAGGAAGTGGTCCCGCTGGAGCTGCAGGATGAACCGGAGCCGGGCGACGTCCGGCTCGTAGAACATGCGGTATCCGGAGTCGGTGCGCTTCGGCGCGATCAGCCCTTCGGATTCGAGGAAGCGGATCTTCGAGATGCTCACGTCGGGGAACTCGACACGCACCGAATCGAGCACCTCGCCGATGCTCAGGTAGTCGCGCGATCGCGATAGCGGCATGTCGCTAACTCCCGGTCAGGAACACGAGCTTGAACTTGCCGATCTGGATCTCGTCGCCTGAATGCAGCGAGCCCTCTTCGACCCGCTCGCGGTTGACGTAGGTGCCGTTGAGGCTCCCGACGTCGTGGAGCTCGAAGCCGTTCCCACCCCTTCGGATCTCGGCGTGGCGCCGCGACACCGTGATGTCGTCGAGAAAGATGTCGGAATCGGGATGGCGTCCGACCACGGTGCTGTCGCTGTCGAGGAAGAACTTGCTGCCGGCGTTCGGTCCCCGTTTCACGATCAGGACACCGCGCCCACCCTCGAGCTCGTCGGGCGAGATGTGGATCTCGTGGTCGAGCTCGGTGTCGAGCTCCCCGGCCATGAACGTGACGGTCGTGTCGTGGCCGCGCTCGTCCTTCAGCGCGCTCCCGCACGACGCGCAGAAGTTCGAGCCGTCTGGGTTCTTGTGGCCGCAGTTCGTGCAGAACATGGCCAAACCCTAGAGCAGAGCCTGAGGGTTAGTCAATCCCCCGGCCTAGTGCTCGTCCGCGATGAGGGCCTGGTAGTCCGCCGCCGTCATGAGCCCGTCGAGGACGTCACTCGCTCCCTCGATGGCTACCAGCCACCCTTGGCCGTAGGGGTCGGAGTTGATCAGCTCGGGAGTGGACTCGACCTCTGCGTTCTTCTCGAGGACCTTCCCGGAGATCGGGCTATAGACATCCGACACCGACTTCGTGGACTCGACCTCACCGAGAGGCTTTCCGGCTTCGACCGCGGCTCCGGGTTCGGGCAGGCCGACGAAGACGACATCACCTAGCTGGTCCTGGGCGAAGTCGGTGATGCCGACCACGATCCGCCCACTGTCGGCTTTCGCCCACTCGTGTTCCTTCGTATAGCGACGATCGTCGGGAACGTTGGTCACCTCGGCGTCTCCTTTCGAGAGTAGTGGATGAATAGACAAATCAACTTGTCACCTGCGGCCGCGCCGCTACGTCTTCGACGAGAGCCGCATAGCGCGTCAGCAGTTCTTGTGCATGGTCGTCGTTCCGGCCCTCGGCCCACACGCGGCACGCGGGCTCGTCGGGAAGGGGTATCACGAGCGCCCACCCTTGCTCCTCGACGACCTTGACTCCGTCGAGGAGGACGAGGCGGCCCGGAACCTCGACGGAGGCTACGTGTCGCATCACCGCGCCGCGGAGATCCCACGGAGTCGGAACGTCGCGGCGCGCGATGAACGTGCGCGGCAGATCTTCGACGATCGCCGACAGAGAACGATCCGCGACCGAGATCAATTCGAGTGCCTTGGCGAACGTCATCAGTGCATCCGGCGCCGGCATGAACGAGGGGAAGATCAAGACGCCCTCCGCGTTGCCCGCGAAGCCGACATCGGATTCGGCTGCGAACGACATCAGCGACGGAAGCGTCACCGGCGTCCACCGCACGGATCCGCCGCCGGACTCGACCACGCGCTGGCACTCGGTCGAGCACGCCAGCGACAGGGCTACCTGGTCGACTCCGAGCTTCGTCTCGTGGCGCAGGAACGCGAGAAGTGCTTGCTCATGGCCGACCACTCTGCCCCGGTTGTCGACCAGGTGAGCGATCTCGCCGCCCGGCTCGAGCAGGACACCGAGATCCGACCCCGAGTTCCTCACGTGCTCCGACAAGCCGCCGAGCAGTCGTTGGATATCCGCGGCAACGAGGACGGGGCGGTTCTCGTCGGTGAACGAGTTAACCGCAAGGACCTCGCACCCGAGCCGCCCCAGGACGGTCGGTGCGATCAACGACGCGGGACCGAACCCGTAATCGACGACCACCTTGGGGGCCGAGCGCCGGATCGCATCGATATCGACGCTGCGGATCAGGCCCGCGGCGTACTGTTCGACGGCGCGCGGTGGGAACTCGATCTCGCCGATACGCGCGGGCCCGGCGCGGCGGTAATCCTCGCGGAAGTAGAGGCGTTCGAGCTTCCGCTGCTCGGTTTCCGGTAGGTCTCCACCCTCTCCGTCGAAGAACCTGATCTCGACGATCTCGGAGTCTTTGGGGGATGTCCTCACGCTGACCCCGCCCGCCGCTTGTTCGCCCCTCACCGTGAACCTGGTCAGTGGCATGGGACTGAGCTCGAGGTCGCGGCAATGGACGCCGGTGGAATTGAGTCCGGCTATGAGAGCGCGCTTGATCGTCCGCGCCGCCCGGCTGGCGTCGCGGCCCGTGACGACGGTGTTCCCGCGGCGCAGCATGCTCCCGTAGGCCATCCCGAGACGAACGGCGACGGTCGGTGTGATGCCCACGTTGACGATGCCGGAGACCCCGCGGGGGCCGAAGAGGCTCCGGGTCGCGCGCCGGTCGCGGACGACGCTGTGCGTCACGATCGCGCCGGCCTCCACGGTCTTCGCGGGATAGATCTTCACGCGCGGCTTCACGATCGCGCCGGCGCCGATCACGACCTCGTCGCCGAGGACGCTCCCCTCCTCGATCGAGCCACCCTGCTCGATGCTCGCTCCGCGCCCCAGGATGCTTCCTCGCATGCGCGCGAACGGCCCGACGTGGGTCCCATCCATCACGACCGACTGCGCGACGACCGCTTCCGCTCCAAGGATCGAGTTCTGTCCGATCGAGGTATGTGCGCCGATCACCACACCGGGTCCGATGCGGCAGTTGTCGCCGATGTACGCGGGACCCTCGATGTGTGCCGTGGGGTGCACGTCGACGTCCTCACCCACCCATACGTTCGGCCGTAGTTCGAAGCCGGGGATGTCGACGTCGACCGCGCGCGACAGGACGTCGCGGTGTGCGTGGAGGTACGCGTCGGTCGTTCCGACGTCGGTCCAGTACGCGTCGGTGACGTAGCCGAATACGGGCAGGCCCTTGTCGAGCATCAGCGGGAACAGTTCGGAGGAGAAGTCGTAGGGCTGGTCCGGCGGGATCAGGTCCAGAACGTCGGGCTCGAGAACGTAGATCCCCGTGTTGATCGTGTCGGAGAAGACCTGCCCCCACGTCGGTTTCTCGAGGAAGCGGTCGATCGCGCCGTCTTCCTTCATCATGACGATCCCGAACTCGAGTGGGTCCGGGACCCTCTTCAGGACGAGCGTCGCAACGGCGTCGCGGGTGCGGTGGAACTCGATGGCCGCCGTGAGGTCGAGGTCGGTCAGCGCATCACCCGAGATCACCAAGAAGGTCCCGTCGAGGAACTCGCGTGCTTGCAGAACCGAACCCGCGGTCCCGAGAGGCTCCTCTTCGGTCGTGTACGACAACGACACGCCTTGATCCGAGCCGTCGGCGAAGTAGTTGCGGATGACCGAAGCGAGGAACTGGACGGTAGCGACGACGTCGGTGAAGCCGTGGCGCCTCAACAACCCGATGATGTGCTCCATCATCGGGCGGTCGACCACGGGCAGCATCGGCTTCGGCATGTTGCTCGTGAGAGGCCGGAGCCGGGAACCTTCACCCCCGGCCATGATCACCGCCTGTATGTCACCAGCCGTGCTCTTCGTCATGTGATCCGTTCTCTCCCGGTAGCCAGCCCCGTTAGCGCGAGGCGCGCGTACATGACGCCGGCGACCCAGTACAAGACGGCACCCAGGATGACGAATCCGATGCCCACTTCGTCTCCGATCTCCGCCACGCCGAAGTCCGTCTGCGACAGCGCGAGCCACGTTAAGCCGAAAAACAGGGCGGCGGTGGCGCTCTTGCCGACGAAGTTCACCGCGATCTTGGGGACGCCGCGTTTCTGGACCAGGGGGTAGAGAGACAGGATCGCGATGTCGCGGGCTATGACCGCGAGCGCCAGCGGCCACGGGAGCGTTCCGTCACCCACGAGGGCGATCGCGAGGGCCAGTATGAAGATGCGGTCGGCGAGAGGGTCGAGAAGCTTGCCCAGCTCGCTGATCGCGCCGGTGCGCCGCGCGACGAACCCGTCGACGAAATCCGTAGACGCGCCGATCGCGTAGACGACCACGGCCACCTCCGTGGATCCCGCGAACCACAGCCACAGAAAGAACGGAACCGTGGCCAGACGGGCAGCCGAGATGAGGTTCGGGATGGTGACGATCGCTCTCGAGGTATCGGGAGCTTCAGTCGTACTCGAGGCTTTCATCCGCTCGCTCTCGGTCGGTGGGTCGGGACGGCCGGATTTGAACCGGCGACCCCTGGTCCCCCAGACCAGTGCGCTAACCAAACTGCGCCACGTCCCGTGCGGCGAATCATACCGACGGCCGTTTCGACCTCAATCTCACCTTGAAGGTGATGGGGGTTCCGTCGAACGCTTCCACGGCGCGGACCCGATGCTCCAGATAGCGCAGGTAATTGTCCTGGAGGCGGCCGCTTGTGAACAGGACGAAGGTCGGCGGCGCGACCTCTGCCTGAAGCGCATACAGGATCTTCGCCGCCCGGCCGCGCTGGCGCGGATGCGGCCGGGCGTCCTGTGCGTCGCGCACGATCCCCGTCACGACCGCGGTCGGAAGCCGCGTTCGGTGCGAGGTGAGAGCGCGCTCGACGGCCGGGAGGAGCTTGTTCACGCCGCGCCCTGTGATCGCGCTCGTGCGGACGATCGGTGCCCACGTCAAGAACCTCAACCGCCTGCGGATGTGGTCGTCGAACCTGTCCCGATCGGGGCCTTCGCTCGGAACCCGGTCCCACTTGTTGAGCGCGATGACGCACGCGCGACCTGCTTCGGTGATCGCTTCCGCCAGCCGCTGGTCATGCGACGTGACGGCTTCGGCCGCATCGACCACCAGGATGGCTGCATCCGCGCGCGCGAGCGTGCCGCGCGACCTCAAGAAACTGAAATATTCGATCGGGTCGTCGATCTTGACCTCACGACGCATCCCGGCCGTGTCGATGATCCGTACGACACGTCCGTCCTCGAGCGAGACCAGCGAGTCGACCGGGTCGCGCGTCGTTCCGGGGGCCGAGTCGACGATCGCGCGTTCTTCCCCGAGGAGCCGGTTGAGCAGCGACGACTTACCTACGTTGGGGCGCCCGACGATCGCTACCGACGCCCACGCGTCGTCCGTGTCGCCGTGCTCGGCGGGCAAACGAGCCACGAGCTCGTCCAGGAAGTCACCGGAACCTCGCCCGTGCAATGCCGACATCGCTAGTGGCGTGCCCAGACCGAGCCGGTGGAAAGACGCCGCCATCGGTTCGTCCTGTGGGTCGTCGACCTTGTTCGCAACCACGAGAACCGGCTTGTCGAATCGGCGCAGGGCGTCCGCAACCTCCAGATCATCCTGCGTCGTCCCCGTCTGGGCATCGACGACCAGCACGATGACGTCTGCGAGCACCATCGCCACCTGGGCTTGTTCCGCAACCCGCGCATCGAGGCCGTGTTGCCCCGGCTCGAGGCCGCCGGTATCGACGAGCTCGAAGCGCCTGCCGGCCCACTCAGCCGTGAAACTCTGTCTGTCGCGCGTCACTCCCGGCGTGGGTTCCACTATCGCGGCGCGGTGACCGATCACGCGGTTGACGAGCGATGACTTGCCGACGTTCGGCCGCCCCACCACCGCGACGACCGGCAGGTTCGACCGCGCCGGCGATGCCTTCACGACCGCTCCGTCACCAGGTCGACGATCTCTGCCACCACCTCGTCGACGGACCTCCCGGTCGTATCGATCACGACCGCATCCGGCGCCTGCGCCAGCGGCGAGACAACGCGGCCGCGATCGACCTCGTCGCGTTCCGAGATCGCCGTTCGCAATGCGTCCAGTTCCCCGTCGTCGGCCCCGACTTCGCGCGCACGCCTGTGTGCGCGTTCGTCGAGCGACGCGGTCAGAAAGACCTTGACGGGAGCGTTCGGAAGGACGTGCGTTCCGATGTCGCGGCCCTCCATCACCACGTCGACGGCCGACGCCATACGCCTCTGCATCTCGACGAGAGCGGCCCTGACACCGGCGTGCGTGGCGATCTGCGCCGAGGACCGCGTGACGTCCGCGCTCCTGATGGAGCCGGTGACGTCGCGTCCATCGACGTAAACACCACCGTCCCGAAGCGTCAGGTCGACCGAGGACGCGAGTTCTGCAGCCGCGCCCGCGTCTGCAGGGTCGATCCCACGTTCGAGCGCGCGTAGCGCGATCGCTCGGTACATCGCGCCGGTGTCGACGTACGTGAAGCCGAGCGCGTCTGCGACCGCTCGCGCGACCGTGCTCTTTCCGGCACCTGCCGGCCCGTCGATGGCGACCGCCGTCATCGACGCTGAGCCTTCCCGAGAAGGTCCAGGAACTCCGGGAATGACGTGTCGACGCAGCTCCACCCGCGCACCTTCACGTTGTCTTCGGCCACCAGGCCCGCGACCGCGAACGACATCGCGATCCGGTGGTCGTTGAGCGAGTCGACCTCGCCTCCGGCGAGAGGCGCGGGGCCGTCGATAACCAGGCCGTCCGGCGTTTCGGACACGGCCGCGCCGAGGGCCACCAGACCGGCGGCGAGAGCGCGGATGCGGTCGGATTCCTTGACGCGCAACTCCCCCGCGCCGGTGATGACCGTCTGTCCCTCTGCCTGAGTGGCAAGCGTGGCAAGGATCGGAAGTTCGTCGATCATGCCGGGTACGCGGTCGCCTTCGATCGTCGTGCCGCGTAGATGCGAATGCCGGACCTCGATCGACCCGACCGGTTCGTCGGCTGCTGCGCGGGGATGGACCGACAGATCCGCACCCATCTCCGTGAGGACGTCCAGGGCCCCGATCCGAGTCGGATTCAGCCCCACACCTTCGATCGTGAGCTCCGATCCCGGGACCAGGAGGGCCGCGCCGATGAGGAACATCGCCGACGAGAAGTCCCCGGGGACATCGCGGTCGACCACGGCGAGCTCCCGGCCTCCGGTGAGCCGGACCGTGCGACCGTCTACGGCAATGTCCGCACCGGCCGTTGCAAGCATCCGCTCGGTGTGATCTCGGGACACACCGGGCTCGGTTACCGACGTCGAGCCGCGGGCGCAGAGCCCCGCAAGGAGTAACGCCGTCTTGACCTGAGCGCTCGCTACCGCCAGCTCGTGGTCGGCGCCGGTGAGGTCGCCGCCCCTGACCGACAGCGGTGCACGGTCGCCGTGATTCCGGCCGTCGATCGTCGCACCCATCGCGCGCAGCGGCACGACGACACGCAGCATCGGGCGCGCTCGTATGGAGGAGTCTCCGGTCAGAACGGAAAGGCCGTGGATGCCCGCGCACACGCCGAGCAGACAACGCATCGTCGTCCCGGAGTTCCCGACGTCGATGACGTCCGACGGCTCCCGGAGGTTGTGCAATCCCAAACCCTCGACTACTGCTCGAGCCTTCGTATCGCCGCCGGCCGTAGCGATCGTGCACTTAGCACCGAGACTCTGAAGCGCACCCGCGGTTGCCCTGACGTCGAGTCCCGTGTTGACGTTGGTCACGGTCGAGCGCCCGTGGGACAGCGCCGACAGGATGAGCGCTCGATGGCTGATCGATTTATCGCCGGGCACCGCGACGACGCCCAGTAGGGGCCGCTCTCTGCGCCTCTTCGTTCGCACGGACGTCTCCTGTCTACTGGTCTACAGATCGACTAGTCGACTAATGGACGGTCGACACGGAAGCCCCGCGAGCGAAGCGCCTCGGCAACTGCGGCGGCGGCGTCTTCTCCCGCGATGACGAGCTCCAGCCGCCCCCGTCCCCCTTCGGTGGAATGGATGATCCGGAGGTCTTCGATGTTCGCGCCGAGGTTGCCGGCCACGGTCGTCACCTCGGCGAGGACCCCGGGGCGGTCCGGGATCATCATCGTCAGCGACACGGGCTCGCCGGTATAGGTGGGCTTCGCGAACAGCTCGAGCCGCGCGGCACGAGCTCGTGCCATGAAGTCATGGAGGTCGTCCCACCGCTGCTCCTCGACCATCGCGGTGATGTCCGCGATCGCCGAGTCGAGCCCGGCCAAACCCTCGAGTACGGATCGAGCGTTCGCTCGGACGATGGCCACCCACAGCGCGGGATCGCTCGCCGCGATGCGCGTGACGTCGCGGAACCCAGCGCCCGCGAGCCCGAGCAGTGCCTCTTTGGTGCCGGCCGCGGCCGCGCTGTCGACGAGGGCGCTCGCGGCGAGTTGCGGCACGTGGCTGAGACGAGCAACGAGCGCGTCGTGGGTCGACGGTGCGAGCGCGACCGGCCTCGCGCCCAGCGAGAACACGAGGTCGGAGACCGCGGAGTACGCAGCATGCGATACCTCTTCGGTAGGCGTCAGGATCCACCACGCGCCCTCGAACAGATCCGCCGCGGCTGCGGCTATCCCGTGGCGTTCCGAGCCTGCCATCGGGTGCCCCCCGACGAAGCGAGGGCCGAACGCGGCGACGCCCCGGTCGACGACGGCTTCCTTCGCACTGCCGACGTCGGTGACGGCGGCTTCGGCCGGGACTACGTCTGCCAGCCGGTCGCACACGATCGGAGTGACGTCGACGGGTGTCGCCAGAACGACGAGATCGGCGTCGCCTACCGCGTCCTCGACCGACTCCGCCGCATCATCGACGGCCCCTCGCTGCAGCGCGGCTTCGAGTGACGCCGTGTCCGAGTCGTAGCCCACGACCTCCACTGCGCCGCGGCGGGCCGCCAGACCGATCGACCCCCCGATCAGCCCGGTGCCGACGATCGCGACACGGCGCGGCATAACCATCGAGTTCTCCTTGACCCTTTCGATTATTACTCAGGAAGGTCGGCTCGCAGCGCACGCGCGCCCCTGAGGTAGACGTGACGCAGGTCAGCGTAGCCCCGGTCCGTATAGAGGTGCATCAGCACGCGGATACAACGCTCGACCGCACCCGGGACCGGGATCTCCTGCGCACATAGCAGCGGGACCTCCGAGATCCCGATGTCGCGCGCCGCGACCGCGGGGAACTCGCTTACGAGATCGGCCGTGGAGGTAAAGACGAGCGAGATGAGGTCGGCGACCGCGGCGCCATTGCGATCGAGCATCGCGCGGAGCAGCTCGGCGGTCGCGGCGACTATCTCGTCGCGGTCGTCGGCGGCCACGGTCGTCGCGCCGCGCAATGCTCTGACTCTTTGTCTATCCATCGACATGTCTACTCATCGCCTTGTCGCCCACCGCAGTGACCGCCGCACGGCGTGGCAACGGCATCGACTTGTCGACAAGTGGGTTCTTCCCGGACCGTAGACAAATCACTTTGTCTCCGACGCTCGATACAGCGACTGCACCTCGCTCGGGCTCAGCCTGCGGTAGTCGCCGGGTTTGAGACGCCCCAGCTCGAGCGGTCCGATCGCGCGCCTCACGAGCCGCGTCACCGGGTGTCCGACGGCCTCGAACATCCTCCTCACCTGTCGGTTCCGCCCCTCGGTGATCGTGATCTCGACGAGGCTCCCGCCGGGAAGGCGCTCCACCAGGCCGACGCGGGCCGGGGCGGTAGGACCGTCGTCTAGATCGATCCCCCGCGCGAGCTTCATCAGGACCTTGTGGCCCACGGCACCCTGAACGTGCGCCACGTAGGTGCGCGGCACGTGATAGCGGGGATGCGTCAGGCGCTGGGTCAGGTCGCCGTCGTTGGTCACGATCAGCGCCCCCTCGCTGCCGATGTCGAGACGCCCTACCGGCCACACCCGCTCGCCCACGTCCACGACGTCCAGCACGGTCGGACGCCCCTCGGGGTCGGCGGCGGTGGTCACGACCCCCTCGGGCTTGTTCAGGAGGTAGTAGACGAGGTCGGCGCGCAACGGCACGACCGAACCGTCAACTTCAACTTTATCCTTTTCCGGATCGATCCGGCGCCCCAGCTCGGCTTGGACGCCGTTGACCCGGATCCGCCCGGCGGTGATCATCTCTTCGACCGCTCTGCGCGAGCCAAGCCCTGCATGGGCCAAGACCTTCTGAAGCCGTTCCCCGTCACCGTCGCTCATGCGTTCGGGGACAGCTTCGCCTCCATGTCCTCGACGGCCTCGGCATCGGGCATGAAGCCGGCCAGCGGCGGAAGGTCCTCGACGGAACGCAGACCCATCCGCTCGAGGAACTCGTTGCTCACGCCGAAGAGCGTCGGCCCGCCGGGACCCTCGTCCCGTCCCATCTCCGAGATGAGCCCTCTCATCAGCAGGGTCTTGACGACACCGTCGGAGTCCACGCCACGGATCTCCGAGATCTGCGTGCGGGAGACCGGCTGCCGGTAGGCGATGATCGCCAGCACCTCCAACGCCGCGCCGGTCAGACGGCCGTGGCTGCCACTCGTTACGAAACGCTCGAGCCATGGTCCACATTCGGGGTCGGTGTACAGACGCCATCCGCCGGCGACCTCGCGCAGGACGAACCCGCGGTCGTCGGCCGCGTAGCTACGGGCGAGCTCCTCGAGCAGCGCCTCGACCTCGCTGCGGGGGGTCTCCAGCACCTCCCCGATCAGCCGCGCCGGCACCGGCTCGTCTGCCAGCAGAAGGATCGACTCCACGATCTTGCGGTGCTCGGGCACGTCATTCGCCTCCCACGGTGTATTCGTCCACGAGTTCGAGCAGCTCGTTGTCGCCTTCGCCGGTCCACGATGCCGTGATGTCTCCGAAGCGATCGCCCTGCCCCAGCTCTATCGCACCCGCCTTGAACATCTCGAGCAGTGCGAGGAACCGGACGACGATGTCCAGCCGGTCCGAATACGCCGAGGTGAGTTCGGCGAAGCTACGGGGTCCGTGGTGCCGCAGTGTGGCGGCGAGATCCTGGATCGCGTCGCGGACCGAAACTTTGATGTCGGTGACGTGCGAAGTATCAAGGCTTACTTCAGGCTTGGGAGCCAGCGCCCGCGCCGCCGCTCTGGCGATGGCGACGACGGAGGTGCGGGCCAGTAGGTCGGGAACGACGGTCGCGTACGGTTCTTCGAGCGCGACGAGGCGCGGGTAAAAGCTCGCGCCGGCGGCGAGCCCGACCGCGATCTGGTCCCCTGCCGAGCGGAACGTCGAGCATTCGACCAACCGCGCCAGGAGGAGATCGCGCTCTTCGAGGAGCTGCGCGTCCACGTCATCGAGGTTGCGGCCGGGGAGCAGCCGAGCCGACTTCAGCTCGAGCAGCGTCGCGGCGACGACGAGGAACCCGGTCGTGACCTCGAGGTCGAGCGTGTCCATGTGCTCGAGCGCGGCGATGTATTCCTCTGTGATCGTGGACAGCGAGATCTCGTAGATGTCGACGCGCTGACGCGTGATCAGGTTCAAGAGCAGGTCGATCGGCCCCTCGAAGACCTCGAGACGGACCTCGTAGCTCACCGCGTCTCCTTCGAGACAAGTCGATTTGTCGACATATCTACACAACCCGCTCCGGCGCCCTCGTCACGTCGCCGAGGGTATCCCGCACGACGTGCACAGCGGCGTCTTTTCGTGCTCACTGCGGCGTCAGCACCGCACGGGGGCCGAGCCCCGTGCGCTCCCTGACCGCGTCCATCGTCGGCGCTGCGACGGCCGCGGCTTTCTCGGCTCCCTTGAACAGCATGCGGTCGAGTTCGCCGGGGTCGCCCATCAGCTCTTCGTAACGAAGCCGGATCGGCTCGAGCGCCGCGACGACGGCGTCCGCCAGCGCCGCCTTGAAGGCGCCGTATCCGGATCCGGCGAAGCGGGTCTCGAGCTCCGGCACCGGCACCCCCTCTATCGCCGAGAAGATCGTCAGCAGGTTCGTGAGCTCCGGCTTGCCGTCGCCCGCCCTGACCTCGGTGCCCGAATCGGTCTTCGCCGACTTGATCTTTTTGGTCAGGGACGCCGGGTCCTCGGTCAGCATCAGGCCCGAAGAGGGTCTCGTTTCCATGTCCGACTTCGACATCTTCTGGGTCGGGTCGTCGAGGGCCATGATGCGGGCTCCGACCTCGGGGATCCACGCTTCTGGGAGCGTGAACGTAACCCCGAAGTTGGAGTTGAACCTTTGCGCCAGATCCCGCATGAGCTCGACGTGCTGGCGCTGGTCCTCGCCGACCGGGACGCCGTGCGCCTGGTAGAGGAGGACGTCGGCAGCCTGGAGCACGGGGTAGGTGAACAGACCGACCCCCACGGATTCGCTCTCCCCCCTCGAGCGGTCCTTGAACTGAACCATCCGTCTGAGCTCCCCCATCCGGGCGACACAGGTCAAGACCCACTGCAGCTCGGCATGGTCGGGGACGTGCGACTGGACGAACAGGACCGAGCGGTCGGGGTCGACCCCACAGGCGAGGAGCTCGGCGGCTTTCTCCGTGGTGTGGCGCCGCAGCACCTTCGGGTCCCACGGCATCGTCATCGCGTGCAGGTCGACGATGCAATAGAACGCCTCGTGCTCGTCCTGCAGGCGCACCCAGTTCCGCAGGGCGCCGATGTAGTTGCCGATGTGGCCTTGGCCCGTCGGCTGGATACCGCTGAAAACCCGCTTGGACAACGTTCAACCTTTACTTAAGGAGTAGATTCCGGCCATTGTTGGTTCCACCCGTAGAATAGCCGCCCGTGGACATCGGACTCCTCCCGCTCCTGCGCGAAGATCCCACCGCGTTCTTGTTGCTGGCGGTCGCCCTGATCGGGGCCATCGGCCTGCACGAGTACGCCCATGCGCTCGCGGCCGACCTTCAGGGCGACCGGATGCCGCGCGCTATGGGGCGCCTGACGCCCAATCCGGTGCGTCATCTGGACCCGGTGGGGACCCTGTTCATCTTCCTCGTGGGCTTCGGGTGGGGGAAACCGGTCGAGTTCCGCCCCCAGGCGCTGTCGTCCGAGCGGTTCGGGGCGGCCATCGTGGCGCTCGCCGGACCGCTCATGAACCTCCTGTTGGCGTTCGTGGCCGCGCTCCTCACGGTGCAGCTGGGGAGCGTGCTGCCGGCAACCGTCCATCGTTTCCTCGTCGGGACCGAGTACACGCCGGGAGGCATCGAGATCGGCTTCTACAGCTTCTTCGCGGTAAACGTCCTTCTGGCGGTCTTCAACCTGCTACCGCTCCCCCCGCTGGACGGCTCGAGACTGCTCACGATCTTCCTGCCGCCTAAGCGCCAGAACATCATCTTCTTCCTCGATCGCTACGGGTTCATCATCCTCGTCGGGCTCCTCCTGTTCAGCGGATTCACGTTCCTCGGGCCGATCATCGGCTCGGTCGCCGGGGTCCTGTTCCGCCTCGCGGGTGGGTGAACGAGCCGGGACACATCGACTTGTCGATAAGGAGCCATGGTGACGAGTCGCCACATCCACAACGCGGTCTACCTGGGCAGACGTCGGCCTATGCCTATCGACTTGTAGACGAGTCGATACATCCGGTCGGTCGACAGATCTACATGTCTGCAAGACGTCATGTCTCCAAAGAACGTCCCGAGCACGCCGGGAGGCGCGGCGTTGTCTGGGACCGACGCGGGCCCGACGCGACGACCCCTGCCGCGGGGCGAACCAGAAGGCTCGCTCCCCTCCGCTGCCGCCAGCTCCGGCCGCTGCGGCCCGTGTGCAGCTGGGGCGGCACGGCGCCGCCCGCTGAGGAGCGCTCGACCACAGGTGTCACGCCGGAGTCCACGATCGCCTCGTGGTGAAGGCTGGAAGCAGGACGAAGGACCCGGCTTCACGCGCCACCCGAGGCACAGCTCTAACTCTAAGGTGTACCCTTATTCTTCCGCTGCCCCGCCCGGAGCTGCTGCTCGGACGGGCCGCGGGTCTCCGCCCCGGACCGTCGCAACTCCTCCGACCCGGGAGCAGGTTGGCGCGGCGCTACCGGAGCTACCGGGCCCCGCCCCTATTGAACCGCCGCGGCTCCATCTGCCGGGTCGAGCCGCTGATCCTGCGGGACGGACCG
>JAHWJK010000033.1 GCA_019348445.1 Actinomycetota bacterium
TGGTGAAGGGCGGGGCCCAGAAGTTGACCGACGCACTGGTCGCTCACCTCGGAGAACTCGGAGGGGCCATCGAGACAGGCTCGGAGGTGCGCGACATCCGAGACCTTCCTCCGGCGCGCGTCGTGCTGTTCGATGTAACGCCGCGGCAGCTCGTGGCGATCGCGGGTGATGAACTTCCTTCCAGATACGCAAACGCGATGAAGCGGTTCCGCTACGGGCCCGGTGTCTTCAAGGTCGATTGGGCATTGACCGAGCCGGTGCCGTGGGCAGCCGAGCCGTGTCGTCGCGCCGGGACGGTGCATGTCGGAGGGAGCTTCGACGAGGTCGCGTCCGGTGAGGCAGCGGTGGTCTCCGGGCGCATCCCCGAGAGGCCGTTCGTCCTCGTTGCGCAACAAAGCCTCTTCGATCGTCGCGCGCCCGACGGCAACCACACACTGTGGGGCTATTGCCATGTGCCTCATGGATCCGCCGTAGACATGACCGCCTCCATCGAGGCTCAGATAGAGCGATTCGCGCCCGGCTTCACGGACACGATCGTCGATCGTCACGTGATGAACGCTCCGGAGATGCAGCGATACAACGCGAACTACATCGGTGGAGACATCAATGGCGGGATGCAGAACCTGCGTCAGTTCCTCGGCCGGCCGGTCTTCCGGTGGGATCCGTACTCCACACCGAATGAACGAGTCTTCATCTGCTCGTCGTCGACGCCGCCGGGCGGCGGGGTCCACGGGATGTGTGGTTACAACGCGGCGCGCGTCGCGATGAAGACGTTGGTCAAGAGCTAGGCGTCCGCGCCGCCCATGAACATGTGGCCGCGTACGAAATCGCCGGGTGCGAGAACGTCGCTCTGAGCGAGCATGTGATCGATCACCCGTTTCAGCTGACCCAGACCGGTCGCCAGGGCGGCGTGACCCTTTTCCGTTTCTCCGCTGTCGAATGCGAGTTTCGCAACGACGAGCGCCTGGAGGACCTCGTCGTTGAGCTGGAGAGCCTGGCGTTTGAACGCCTCACTTTCACGGAGTCGTGATTCGAGCTCCGAGGCGTATCTCGTCGCGGTGATGTCTTCGACCATCCCGATCACGAAGCACGGTTGGCCCGATTCATCGCGCAGGAGCACGATCGTGAGGCGTCCCCACATCAGGTCGCCGTTCTTACGGAAGTACCGCTTGTCGAGTTGGTAGAAGTCGCGCTTACCTTCGACCAGCTCGCCGAAGAGTTGGAGGTCGGCCTCGCGATCGTCCGGATGCGTGATCTCGAGGATGCCGACTTCCATGAGCTCTTCCCTCGTGTACCCGATCACTTCGACGAGGCTCGGGCTTACCGCGAGGACCTCTCCTTCGATGGTGCCGAAAAGGATCCCGATGCCCGCGACGTTGAACAATGCATCCCACCATTCGTCGCTCTCGCGCAACGCGGCCTGGACGCGGCCGAGATCTATCTCCTGGCCCGACAGGCGGTAGCGAGACAGCGCTCCTACGGCTTCGCTTCCGAACGGAGACATCGTGCGCTTTCGGTCGAGGGGTCGGCGACGCATAGATTAGGCGCGCATGCCCTGCTACCGCTGCGACCGCGTGCAGACCGACCCGGGACCCGGGGCGGGACCGCCGTGGGCGCGCGGCATCGTTGACGGGACGCAGATCCTGATCTGTCCGGAATGTCAGGAGACGGATGCCGACTGGGTCTCGGACCTAGAGACATGCCCGCGGTGTGGGAGCACGCGGCTCTCGATCGTCATGGGCTCACGCGTGTGCCGGCAGTGCAACAACGATTGGTGACTTTTCGGAAGTGACCACCCGCCCGCGGGCGAGAACAGGCGCGGAACGCCGGACGCCCCACCGTAGGCTCCGCGGATGCTGGAGTTGATCGATGGGCGCGAGACCCCGGGCGCGGTGTACGTCCCACGGCCGCAGCCGGTCGGGACCGGCTCGCCGAACGAGGACGTGCAAAGGATCGTCGAAGACGTTCGGCTGCGCGGAGACGCCGCCGTCGCCGAGCTGACCGCGCGTCTCGACGGCACCCAGCTTGCGACAGAGCGGATACAGGTCGACGCCGAGACGATCTCGAAGGCCCGCCGGCTCGTGCGGCCCGAACTCATCGATGCCATGGAGGTAGCCGCAGAACGGCTGCGCCGGACTTCCGAGAGGCAGCGGCGGGAGAGCTGGTTCGAACGCGGACCCGACGAGACGATCGGAGAGGTGGTTCGTCCTCTAAGGCGAGTAGGGATCTATGCCCCCGGCGGCAGAGCCGCCTATCCGTCGACGGTGATCATGGCGGCGGTGCCGGCGCGAGTCGCGGGGGTGGAGCAGATCGCGGTGGCGTCACCTCCCGGTCGCGACGGCGAGATCGCGGAGCCCGTTCTCGCCGCCTGTTCGGTCGCCGGCATCTCGGAGGTCTATCGCGTCGGCGGTGCCCAGGCGATCGCGGCGCTCGCCTACGGGACCGAGACGATCCGACCGGTCGACAAGATCGTCGGGCCCGGCAACGTCTACGTCACTCTTGCGAAGAGAGCGGTGCAGGGATGGGTCGGGGTCGATGCCGAAGCCGGACCCACCGAGATAGCGATCGTGGCCGACGCCACCGCTGATCCGACGGTGATCGCTCTCGACCTCATAGCGCAAGCGGAGCACGGCCCCCTCGGATCCCACGTGCTGATCACGTGGGCGCCGGACCTGCCGGACAAAGTCTTGGGTGCATTGGAGATCGAGGTCGCCAAGCACCGCCGCGCCGAGGACGTCGAGAACGCGCTCATCGAAGGGGGCCGCGCCGTGATCGTGCGCGATCTCGAACAAGCGATGGCGACGGTGAATCTCCTCGCGCCCGAACACGTACAGCTCGTCTTCGACGGCGCTCCCGATGCGCTCGATCAGGTGCGTAACGCCGGCGCCGTATTCATCGGGGCATATTCACCCGTCCCCGCGGGCGATTACGTCGCCGGGACGAACCACATCCTGCCCGCGGGCGGGACCGCGCGGTACGCATCGGGTCTCGGCGTCTCAGAGTTCACGAAGTCGATCTACGTCTGTGACCTCACCGCTGCGGCGCTCGAACGACTGGCGCCGCACATCGCCGCGTTCGCCACGGCCGAAGGGTTGGAGGCCCACGCGCGGGCGGTCGAAGCACGCCTCGAGCGAAGGCGCTTCGAGTGACGCGCTCGCCGCTGCCCGTCCGGCCCGACCTCGAATCGATGGCGCCTTACGTGTCTCCTCAGATGCCGGCTCGCTATCGCATGAACACGAACGAGACTCCGTATCCGCCCCCCGAGCGGCTGGTCGAGGAGGTGGCGGAACAGATCAAGAAGGTCGCGCTCAATCGTTATCCGGATCGCGATGCCACCGACCTGTTCGCGGCGATCGCAGGGCATGTGTCGTGGCCGAAGGAAGGGTTGTGGGTCGCGAACGGCTCGAACGAGATCTTCATGCACCTCTTCCTCGCGTTCGGGGGGCCGGAGCGCACGACCGTGCTGTTCGAACCGACGTATGCGGTCCATTCGCTGATCCCTCGGATAGCCAACACCAAGGTCTTGCAGCTCCAACGTGGACGCGACTTCACGATCGACGTGGACGCAGCACTCGAGACGATCGAACGCGAGTCGCCGGAGGTCGTCATCGTGTGCTCGCCGAACAACCCGACGGGGATGTGCGAACCGCTCGACGTCACGACCGCGTTGATCGAGAACTCTCCCGGGATCGTCGTGGTCGATGAGGCCTATATCGAGTTCACCGACGAATCCAAAAGCGTGAGACGCCTGCTCGACACCCACGAGAACCTGGTATTGGTCAAGACGTTCTCCAAGGCGTGGCGCCTCGCCGGCGTTCGGATCGGTTACATGCTCGCGTCCCCGTCTTTGATTGAGGCTCTGGCGCGGGTTCGCCTGCCGTACCACCTCTCCGCCATCACGCAGCTCGTCGGAGTCGCCGCGATCCGCCACGCGCACGAAACGCTCGACCTCACGAGAGCGATCGCGCTCGAACGCGATCGCATCGCGGATGGTCTCGATCGCGCAGGGATCGTGAGTTATCCATCCGATGCGAACTTCGTTCTGTTCGAAGTCGACGACCCCGAACGTGTGTGGACGGACCTTCTCGCTCACGGTGTCTTGGTCCGCAACTATCAGGGCAACGAACGGCTGGCTCGATGCCTCCGCGTGACCGCGGGTCTCCCCGACGAGACCGACGCATTCCTCGATGCACTGCGTGAGGTGGTGGGATGAGTCGGAGCGCGCGCATCGAACGTCGAACGAACGAGACGACGATCGTTGTCGACCTCGCTCTCGATGGCGGCACGGTCGCGGTCGCGACCGGTGTTCCTTTCTTCGATCACATGCTCGACCAACTCGGTAAGCACGGGCGCTTCGGCCTCACGATAGAAGCAGAAGGCGATCTCGAGATCGATGCACATCACACGGTCGAAGACGTTGGTATCGCTCTCGGCGAGGCTCTCGCCGAGGCCCTGGGCGACAAGCGCGGCATCTCGCGATACGGGCACGCACTCGTGCCGATGGAGGAATCGCTCGCCCGCGTCGCTCTCGACATCTCGGGGCGGGCGCTCCTCGTCTACGACGCCGTGATCCCGGCCGAAACCGTCGGCCAGTACGAGACGGGTCTGACGGAGGAATTCCTTCAGGCTCTGGCCCGCGCCGCAGGGCTGACGCTCCACGTGCATCTCGTCTACGGCCGGAACGGACACCACTCGACCGAAGCCATCTTTAAGGCGCTGAGCCGCGCGCTTTCGGACGCGGTGGCGCTCGATCCGCGCCTCGGTGACGACATCCCGTCGACCAAGGGTGTGCTCTGAAAGTCGCCGTCCTCGACCACGGTATGGGCAACCTCCGCAGCGTTGCGAAGGCGCTCGAGGCCGCCGGTGCATCCGTTGTAGTGACGTCCGACCGCAGCGACGTCGATGATTGTGACGCGTTGTGCGTCCCGGGTCAGGGGATCTTCGGACGGTGCATGACAAACCTGGTGCGCAACGCGTTCGACGATGTCGTCCGCAGCTGGATCGCCGCCGGGAAGCCGTACCTCGGGATCTGTCTCGGGATGCAGATCCTCTTCGATTCCAGTGAGGAGAACCCAGACGTCCGCGGGTTGGGGATCATCGCGGGGCGCGTCACGCGGCTCCCGTCGACGGTGCGCGTTCCGCACATCGGTTGGAACACCGTTGCCGGAACGGGCGGTGCGGATCCCGAGTACTTCTACTTCGACCATTCCTACGCGGCTCACCCCGACGACGACGCCGTGGTGGCGGGGTGGTGCGAACACGGAGAGCCCTTCGCCGCAACGATCCGAACCGGCTCTATCCTTGGGACCCAATTCCACCCCGAGAAAAGCGGACGCTCGGGGCTCGGCCTCCTCCGCGAATGGGGTGCTAACCAGTGAGCTTCACCGTGTTCCCTGCCGTCGATATCTCCGAGGGGAGATGCGTTCGCTTGTTGCAGGGACGCTTCGGCACCGAGACCGTTTATTCGGACGATCCGGTTCAGGTCGCGGTGGGATTCTCGTCGGCGGGCGCGCGCTGGCTGCACATCGTCGATCTCGACGGCGCGAAGACCGGCATCGCCGCGAACCGCGAGCTCGTGGTCGAAGTCGTGAAACGTGCGAGCTGTCCGGTACAGGCGGGTGGGGGAGTCCGCACGCGCGATGACGTCGAGGAGTTGCTGAGCGCGGGCGCTAATCGTGTTGTCCTCGGTACGTTCGCGCTCGAAGACCCCGATGCGGTCTCGGATATCTGCTCGAGGTTCGGACCCCGCATCACGGTCTCGTTGGACGCCAAGGGCGACGAGGTCGCGAGCCACGGGTGGACCGTCGGGACCGGGATCCCGGTGCTCGAAGCCGTCGCGATGTTCGAGCAAGCAGGTTGCTCGTCGTTCGTCTACACGGACGTGAGCAGGGACGGCACGATGCAGGGGCCGAACGTCGATGCCCTCGTGCGGTTGACGCAGGAGACCGAGCTGCCGATCGTCACGTCGGGCGGGATCAGCAATCTCGACGACCTGAAAACGGTCGCCCGGCTCAAGCCGCTCGGGGTCGCCGGTGCCATCGTCGGCAGGGCGTTCTACGAACACAAGTTCACGATCTCGGAAGCGATGCTCGCGGCGGACGAAGCTGCTGCCGGCAAGGACGAACCGCCCCTCGTCGAGCCCCGCTCTTAGTCCGGTCGTCCCGCTGGTGTTGGCGAAACGCGTGATCCCGTGTCTCGACGTCGATCGGGGACGAGTCGTCAAGGGCGTCCGTTTCGCCAACCTCCGCGACGCGGGCGATCCCGTCGAGCTGGCGGCTCGTTACGACGCCGAAGGCGGGGACGAGATCGTCTTCCTGGACATCACTGCGTCGCACGAGAACCGGGACACGATCCTCGACGTCGCGGCTCGAACGGCAGAAACGGTGTTCATCCCGCTCACGATCGGTGGGGGAGTCCGCACCGTCGAAGACGTCCGCCGCCTGCTTCTGGCGGGAGCCGACAAGATCGCGATCAATACGGCCGCGGTCCGCGATCCAAACCTCATCCGAGCTGCCGCCGACGAGTTCGGCAGCCAAGCGGTAGTCGCTGCGATCGACGCGCGGCGACGCGACCACTCCTGCGGCGAATCGTCGTGGGAGGTGTTCGTGGAAGGTGGTCGCGCTCCGACCGGGCTCGACGCGGTCCGCTGGGCGCGGATGGTTTGCGAGATGGGCGCAGGCGAGATCCTGCTGACCTCGATGGATGCGGACGGCACGACCGACGGTTACGACCTGGAACTGACGCGTGCGGTCTCCGATGCGGTTCCGGTCCCGGTTATCGCCTCCGGTGGCGCCGGATCACCGGACGATGTCGTGGACGCGGTCGATCCCGACAAGGGAGCGGCGGAGGCCGCGCTTGCGGCATCGGTTTTCCACTTCGGGACGTTCACCGTCGCGGATGCGAAGCGGGCGCTCGCGGCGAGAGGCCTTCCCGTTAGGCTCGCCGACTCATGACCACATATCTTCTCGTCGACGACGCCCTTCGCAGCCCCGAGCTGCGTCACGAGATCGCCGAGGGTGTCGGCGATCCGATGATCTTCATCGAGCACGACGGACGCCGGATCGTCGTGGGCAGCATCCTCGAACAGACGACATTCGAGAAGCGCGAAGACATAGTCGACGAGTACTGGACCTTCAACGACCTCGGCATCGAAGAGCTCATCAAGAACGAGTCCTTCCCGAAGGACTCGATGATCGACGAGCTCACAGTTCGTGCGCTCGAACGGCTCGGCGTCTTCGCAGTTTCAGTACCGGGGAACTTCCGGCTCGCCACTGCGGATTACCTGCGCGATAAGGGCGTCGACATCGCGATCGAGATCGACGAGTGGAAGATGCGTCGCCGGCGCAAGACTCCGTGGGAGATCGAGGGCATCGAGCGAGCTCAGCGAGCCGCAGATACCGCGATGTTGACCGCGGCCCGCATGCTGCGAGACGCGGAACCCACCGCAGACGGGCGCCTGCGGTTCGAGGGTGAGATCCTCTCCGCCGAGCTGATCAGGATCGCGATGCAGGCGGAGCTCCTCGATGGCGGTGCTTACTCGGAGGAGATCCTGGTGCAGTGCGGCGATGCCGCGCTGAACGGTCACGACTTGGGGGCCGGCCCGATCATGGCCGACCACTCCGTCGTCATCGACGTGTTTCCGAAGGACCGCCGAACGACGTGCTGGTCCGACATGACCCGCACCTACGTGTCCGGAACTCCAAGCGAAGAGCTGCGCAACCTCCACGCTCACGTGCGAAAGGCGCTCGACATCGCGTTCGACGCGCTGCGTCCGGGCGCGAGCAACGCGCATCAGGCAGTGGCGGACTACTTCAACGACCAGGGCTTCCCGACCGCGTCGCATCATCAAGGGCCCGATCCGCTACGCGAAGGTTTCTTCCATTCGCTCGGTCACGGCATCGGTCTACAGACGCACGAGCCACCGGCACTCGGACGCCGGCCCGACGAACTGATCGAAGGCGATGTCGTAGCGGTCGAGCCGGGTCTCTATTTCCCGGGCATCGGGGGAGTGAGGCTCGAGGACACCGTCGTGATCACGTCCGACGGCATCGAGCACTTCACCGAGCCGCTTCCCTACGACCTGGAGCCGTGACCCCAGAAGAGCTCACCTACGACGATCGCGGTCTGTTGCCTGCCGTAGTTCAAGACGCTACGACCGGTGCCGTCCTGATGCTCGCGTGGGTCGACGTCGAGGCGCTGCGGCGAACGATCGCAACGAAGACGACGTGGTTCTGGAGTCGGTCTCGTCAGGAGTACTGGAACAAGGGTGCAACGTCGGGGAACGTCCAGAAAGTCCTCGAGGTCAGCTACGACTGCGACGCCGACGCGGTGCTGATGCGAGTAGAGCCCGCCGGACCCGCGTGCCATACCGGCGAATACTCGTGCTTCTATAGGTCCTTCGACGACGCGGGCTAGATGCAGAGGATCATCCTCGAGCGACAGACCTTCGAGGAGATGGCGCGCGACCACAGCGTCGTCCCGGTCGTCGCCCGCGTTCTCGCCGACACCCAAACGCCCGTCGGTGCGTTCCTCCGCACCGACCCGCGTCCCAATGCGTTCCTCCTCGAGAGCGTCGAAGCCGGCCAACGGTGGGGCCGCTATTCGTTCTTGGGAGGCGATGCCTTCGGCGTAGTGAAGGCGCTCAACGGAACCATCCACGTATCGGGAGCCGTGCCGGTGACTCCCGAGGACGCGGAGCCTCCGCTCGCCTACGTCCGTCGCTTGCTGCGCGAGTTCAAGACTCCGCCCATAACCGGGTTCGGACCGCTGCACGGGGGCGCGGTCGGTTACCTCGGGTACGACTGCGTGCGCGAGCTGGAGAAGTTGCCGGAGGGGCCGCCCGACGATCTCGGCCTTCCGGATCTGGCGCTGCTGCTGACGCGGACCTTCGTCGTGTTCGATCACTTCAGCCAGCACGCGGTAGTCGTGACGAACGTGCCGATGTGGGAAACGACGTCTGTTGATTCGGGCTATGACGACGCGGTCTTGCGCTGCGAGGAGATGATCGAGGCGCTCGCTCGTCCGCTACCGGCGCCGACACAACCCATGGAACCTCAGAGGTTCGCGGGGACGACCCACGTCTCGGATGAGCAGTACGCGCGCTGGGTCGAACAGGCGAAGGAACACATCTATGCGGGCGACATCTTCCAGGTCGTCCCGTCGCGGCGCTTCGAAGCTCCACTACCGGGCCCGCTGTTCGGGTCCTACCGCATGCTCCGAACCCTGAACCCGAGCCCGTACATGTACTTCCTGCGCTTCGGCGCGGACGATCTGCACGACGACCTGGAGATCGCGGGGTCGTCGCCGGAGCCTCTGGTGCGCGTGACGGGGCGCAACATCGTCACGCGTCCGATCGCGGGCACGCGTCGACGCGGCGCGACCGACGACGAAGACGAACGTCTCGCAGAAGAGCTACTGGGCGACGAGAAAGAGCGCGCCGAGCACGTGATGCTGGTCGATCTTGCTCGCAACGACGTCGGCCGCGTCTCCGAATATGGGTCCGTCCAGGTCGACGAGTTGATGAGCATCGAGCGCTATTCGCATGTCATGCACATCGTTTCCAACGTTACGGGTGTGCTGCGGACCGATCTCGACCCGTTCGACGCGCTGACGGCTTGTTTCCCGGCGGGGACCGTGAGTGGTGCGCCCAAGGTGCGCGCCATGGAGATCATCGATTCGCTCGAGAAGACGAAGCGTGGGCCTTACGCGGGTGTCGTCGGGTACTTCGACTTCTCCGGAAACGTAGATACGTGCATCACGATCCGGACGATCGTCGCCACCCGGGGGAGGGCGTTCGTTCAAGCGGGAGCCGGCGTGGTTGCCGATTCCGATCCGGCCGCCGAGGCGCGCGAGACGACGAACAAGGCAGAGGGCCTGCTTGAAGCAATAGCAGCAGCCGACCCTTCTTTCTAAACATCTGCCCGGGCGGGTGGGATCAAGGCGGGTGACTCGAAAAGAACGCGGCCGATCAGCGGTCGTAGGGCTCGATCTCGTCGCCTGCGTCTTGACCTGTGACGGTCAGACGCACCTCGTCGGTCGTTATCTCTCCGATCAGGTGCGCGGGTACGAACCTGTCCGCGCCGAGAACCCCATCGCGGAACGTGATCCCCGAGAAGATGTCCTTCTGCCGGTCGGCGACGACCTCGTGGACACGCCCGAGTTCGGTCCCGTCGGACGCCTTGATCGGCGTCCCCGACGCGAGGGTCATCCAGGAGATCGCTTCTTCCGGCATCGGCCGATACTAAGTGCGTGAAGAAGGCTTTCTTACTGATGCTGCTCGCTCTCGTGTCGTGCACCGCCAACGAGACGCCGCGGCCGTTGGCGTCCCCGAGTGGTCCACCATCTATCGAGCCAGAAACGGTCGAGGCCCACGCCGAGCAGTTCGCGGAGGAGCTCCCCGAGAGACAAGCGGGATCGCAACAAGAGTTCGCGGCGGCGACATATATCACTGCGCATCTCCAACAGGCCGGTTACGTGGTCGAGTTCGACGCGGTACCCGTCGCGAACACCGTGAGGTCGACGAACGTCGTCGGCCTCCCTCCATCGACGGAAGACCCGGAATACGTCGTTGTCGTCGCATACGACCGAGCAGGGACGCCGGCGTCGATCGCCGCGTTCCTCGAACTAGCTCGCGCGCTGCGTGCGGCCGTACCCAACCATTCGGTGGAATTCGTCGCAGTGGGGGCCGAGGCAACAGACGTCGAGGGAGGGAGCCTCGGTACACGTCGCTTGATCAAACTGCTCGAGGACCGCGAGTTGGATCCACATGTCATCGAGTTGCGCGGTCTCTCACGCGAGACGCAACTGATAGTTGTCGGCGGCGACGACATCGGGTGGTCGCTCCCCGCCGGCAAGGCGACGGGGGCGAAGGTCCTCCCGGATACGGCGGCCCTGTATGAGGCCGCGGGGTTCACGTACACCTTCGTGGGTGGATCGGCACCAGCAGCAACTCGCGCCCTTCTCGATCTTCTGATCGAGAAGGCTGGATAGGGTCACGGCATGGGGTTCCTCGACGAGATCGTCGCCACCACACGCCGCCGGATCGAAGAAGCGCAGCGACAGGTATCGAGCGACCTGCTCGAGGAACGGATCGGATCTCGTCCTCAACCCCAGAACTTCGCGGCAGCACTTCAGGCCGACGACGTCACCGCCATAGCCGAGATCAAGAGAGCGACACCGGCCACAGGCGCACTCGCGCTCGACCTCGACGCTCGGGAGACCGCGGCTGCTTACGCCGAAGGCGGTGCGGCGGCGATCTCGGTCCTGACCGAACCGGTGTACTTCAAGGGCGAGCTCCAAGATCTAGAGGACGCAACGTCGGTCGGGCTCCCGACCCTGCGGAAGGACTTCGTCGTCGATCCGTACCAACTGCACGAGGCCCGCGCCGCAGGTGCCGATTCGGTCCTGTTGATCGCCCGGATCCTCGACGAGCCGTCGCTTCGATCGCTGCTAAGGCTGAGCCGCTCGCTCGGGATGGAGCCTCTCGTCGAGGTCCACAGCGAGGAAGAACTGGAGCGAGCCCTCGACGTCGAGGCTCTCGTGATCGGCGTGAACCACCGAGACCTCGACACTTTCGAGGTAGACCCCGACCTCACCGCGCGCCTTGCCGCGCTCGTCCCTCCCGAATTGATCCTCGTTGCACTGTCCGGCGTCTCCACGAGGGCCGAGGTCGAAGCGCTCGGTGCCGCCGGAGCGCGCGCCGTCCTCGTCGGCGAAGCTCTCGTGACCGCAGCGGACCCAGTCGTGAAACTCCGCGAGCTCCTCGGCCACGTCGCTCCGTGAAGACCGACCCCGTCTCGTCGGCGGGATGGTTCGGCGACTTCGGCGGTCGCTACGTCCCCGAGGCACTGATCGGCGCACTCGAGGAGTTGGACGACGCGTGGAACGCGGCGCGGTCCGACGAAGCTTTCCTCCACGACCTGGGCGCACTCCACAGAGATGTAGTCGGTAGGCCGACGCCGCTCTACGAAGCCGAACGGTTCTCGCAGCGCGTCGGCGCGCGGGTGTTCCTAAAGAGAGAGGACCTCGCGCACACCGGCGCGCACAAGATCAACAACACGCTCGGTCAGGTCCTGCTCGCCCGGCGGATGGGCAAGTCGCGCGTCATCGCCGAAACCGGTGCGGGGCAGCACGGAGTCGCGACCGCGACGGCGGCCGCATTCTTCGGTTTGCCGTGCGTCGTCTACATGGGAGCCACAGACATGCGCAGGCAGCATTTGAACGTCGTGCGCATGCAGATGCTGGGCGCGGAGGTTGTCGGTGTCGAATCGGGGTCGGCAACGCTGAAAGACGCGATCAACGAGGCCCTGCGCGACTGGGTCACGAATGTCGAGACGACGCATTACGTGATCGGTTCTGTCGTCGGGCCGCACCCGTATCCGGAACTCGTCGCGTCGCTGCAGTCGGTGATCGGTGACGAGGCGAGGGCGCAGGTCGTGGAGGTCGCCGGCGAGCTCCCCACGGAGGTCGTGGCGTGCGTCGGCGGAGGGTCGAACGCGATCGGACTGTTCCGTGGTTTCTACGATGATGCCGGCGTACGGCTCGTCGGCGTCGAAGCCGCGGGCGAAGGACTCGACCGGCGCAACGGAGCATCGATCACTCGCGGACGTCCCGGGGTCCTGCACGGCGCGAGGAGCTTGCTGCTGCAAGACGACCAGGGCCTGATCGCGCACGCGCATTCGATCTCCGCCGGACTCGACTACCCGGGAGTAGGTCCGGAACACTCGTGGTTGGCATCGACGGGTCGCGCGACGTACGTCACCGCGACCGACGACGAGGCGGTCGCCGGTTTCAAGGCGCTTGCAGAGACCGAAGGGATCCTGCCTGCTCTCGAGACGTCGCACGCTCTGGCGCACCTGTTGTCGAACGCGAGTTCGGGGACGGTCGTCCTGGGTCTTTCCGGCCGCGGCGATAAAGATGTCGAAACACTCGCCGAGCTTGCTCCATGACCGATCTGCGCGCCCACCTCGAGGCGGCGACGCGCTCGGGGCGCAAGCTGTTGGTGCCGTACGTCATGGGCGGGATCCCCGATCGGGTCGGTTTCCCTTCGGTAGTCGAGGCCGTGAGCGAGTACGCCGATGCCGTCGAGGTCGGGCTGCCGTTCTCGGACCCGTTGATGGATGGGCCGGTGATCGCGGCGGCAGGAGAACGAGCGATCGCCGGCGGTGTGGGCCCGCTGGACGTGCTCGATCTACTGGCGCGCACAGCGACGCCGCTCCTCGCGATGACCTATTACAACCCGATCCATTCCGTCGGCGAGGGCGACTTCTGCGCGCGGGCCGTAGCCGCCGGGATAAGCGGCCTTATCGTGCCGGACCTGCCGGTCGAGGAGTCCACGCGCCTGCGCGCTCTCGCCGCCGACCACGGTCTTGCGTGGATACCCCTGGTTGCGCCCACGTCCAGCTCGCAGCGGATCGAAGCGATCGCCGCGACCGGCACCGGTTTCGTCTACGCGGTCTCGACCATGGGCGTGACCGGTGTCCGCGAGTCGTTATCGGAGCGCGCCGCCGCCGTCGTCGAGCGTTGTCGCGCTGCTACGGATCTGCCCGTCTTGGTGGGCATCGGCGTGTCGAGCGCCGAGCACGCGGTAGCGGCGTGCAGGTCCGCGGACGGGGTCGTCATCGGAAGTGCGGTGGTGGCGCGGGTCATGGACGAGGGGGCCGGGTCCGCGTCGGAGTTCCTGAAGGGGGTCAGGTCCGCCCTCGACCGGCTCCCATAGGCGCGCCGGCGGCTGCCAAAAACCTGGTCCGATCGGCCCCAAATCCGGGCTGAGCACTCGCCCCGATGAGAGGGTTTTCCCAATCTGCCGGGGAGTGTTCATGAGACAGATCCGCGTGCAAAAGGGCCGCAGGCCCAGGTAAACGCCGGCGTCTACGTCCGGCCCCTCATCCACCTCGCCACCGAGTGCTCGAACGGTCCTAACTCCGAGCGCGCTAACCTCTTCACTCGCCGCGCTGTAAGCGCGCTCAGGGCCACGTGAACTAGGAAGGTGACCAGTGCCGCTGTCTCCCGACGAGATCCAGACCAAAGAGTTCGAGCAGGCGATGCGCGGCTACGACAAAGACCAGGTCCGCGCGTTCCTGAACACCGTCGCCTCCGACTACCGCGCGGCACTACGGCTCGGTAACTACGAAGCCGTCGGTGAAGAAGTCGGTCGCATCCTCCAGACGGTGAACGATTCCGCGGCCGCTCTTCGTCAGAAAGCGACGACCGAAGCCGAAGAGATCCTGTCGCAGGCCGAAGCGGAAGCCAAATCGATGCGCGATTCGGCAAGCGACGACGCCGCGAAGCTCAAGAACCAGGCCGAGGTCGAGGCGCAAGGGCTCAGGGAGCACACGAACCAGCAGGTGAAGGAGTTGACGGAGGAGGCCGAGCGCCGCGTTGTGGAACTCGAGGCGCAGGTCCGCAAGGACACGGAAGACCGCATCCGCGAGGCGAACGAACGAGTCGAGTCGCTTCGCCAAGCCGAACGAGACCTTCGGGGTCGACTCGACCGCGCCCGCGACATGCTCGCGGCGATCACCGGCGAACTCGACGAACCCTCCGGAACGACAACCGCGGCCCCCGAGACCGAGGCCGTTTCGCTGTCCGACGACGAGTC
>JAHWJK010000126.1 GCA_019348445.1 Actinomycetota bacterium
AAGCGCGATGCTATTCGTTAGTCATGCCGGAACTCCCCGAAATGAGGGCGTTGAGCGAGCGACTTCGCGACACTTTTTTGGGCGCGAAGTTGAATCGGATCGACGTGCTGCAGTTCTCCGCTCTGAAGACCGTGTCGCCGTCACCACTCGTTCTCAATGGAACGACGGTCCTCGATGTCTCTAGCTATGGGAAATACGTGATCATCGATTTCGATCCGGCGCGGGTCATGCTCCATCTGTCTCAGGCGGGCCGTGTCGAGTTCGAGGATCCGCCGAAGGCGACGAAGCCGAAGGGCGCGCTGTTCCGCTTCCGGTTCGAGGCGCGGCCGTCGGTCCTCGTTAAGGAATTCGGCACCGAACGCAAAGCATCGTGGTGGGTCCTCGAGCGCGACGATGACGGCCCGCTACAGGACCTGGGTCCCGAACCGTTCTCCGAGGATTTCGCCGAGATCATCTTGCGCGCTAACGACAAGAGGCGACTCCACACGATGCTCCGCGACCAGCGCACCGTCGCCGGGATCGGTCGTGGGTTCGCCGACGACATCCTTCACCGAGCGAAGATCGCGCCGTTCGACCCGCTGAGTTCCCTCGACGAAGGCAGACGGCACGTTCTGCTCGAGACGACGCATGCGGTGCTGGAAGAGGCACTCGAGCAGGAGCGCAAACGAACCGGCGGTCTTCCCCCGAAGCTCGGCGACCGCTTCACGGTGCACAACCGCTGGGGGCAACCGTGCCCGGTGTGTGGAGAGACGTTGAGGCGCGTCTCTTACGAGTCCTACGAGGTCACGTACTGCCCCGCGTGTCAGACGAACGGGAAGATCTTGGCGGACCGACGGATGTCGCGACTCCTACGGTAGTTCCGACCCATCGAGACGACGATCGAGCCTCAACAGGTCGTCGTAGGTCTCGCGCCGGACGATCTCGGTCGCGCGGCCGTCCGCGACCATGACGATCGGGGGCCGCGGGATGCGGTTGTAGTTGTTCGCCATCGAATACGTGTACGCGCCGGTCGCCGGGATCACGAGCAGGTCACCCACAGCGATGTCGTCGGGAAGGTGAACGTCCCTGATCAGGATGTCGCCCGACTCGCAGTGCTTGCCGGCAACCGTGACCAGCGGACCCGATGCCGCCGCCATGCGATTCGCGAGCCTCGCTTCGTAACGAGCTTCGTAGAGGGCGGGGCGGATGTTGTCGGACATCCCGCCATCGACCGAGACGTAAGTACGAACGTTCGGGATCTCCTTGATCGTGCCGACGCGATACAGCGTGACGGCAGACGCACCCACCGTCGCTCGTCCCGGCTCGATGTAAACGTCCGGGACCGGCAGGCCTCGCGCTGAGAACTCTCGCTCGACGATCGAAACGAGCCGCGAGACGGATTCAGCCGGGTCGGGAGTCATCTCGTCGCGCGTGTGCGCGATCCCGAATCCGCCACCGAGGTTGAGGTCACGCGCCTCGAACCCCAGCTCGTCCCGTGCCGAAGCAAGGAAATCGGCAACGCGCTCGATCGCAAGGTCGAATGCCGAAAGTTCGAAGATCTGCGATCCGATGTGCGCGTGGATCCCGTGCAGAGTGCAGTTACCCGCGTCGCGGGCGCGCCGGACCGCCTCGAGCGCGACACCTTCTGCAAGAGTGAAACCGAACTTCGAGTCTTCTTGACCCGTCTGGACGTACTCATGGGTGTGCGCCTCGACACCCGGCGTGACCCGAACCATGAGATCGGCCGTCGCATCCATCCGATCGAGTCGGTCGATCTCGTCGAAGCTGTCGACGACGATCCTTCCTACCGCCGCGTCGAGAGCCATCCGCAGCTCGGCATCCGACTTGTTGTTCCCGTGGAACGTGATCCGCTCGGTCGGAAACGATGCCGCGAGGGCGGTAGCGAGTTCTCCGCCGGTGCAGACGTCGAGGCTCAGACCGAGGTCCCTGACGATCTCGAGAACTGCCACACAGCAAAGGGCCTTGCCGGCATAGTGCACACGCGCGGGTTCCAGTACGGACGCGAATGCCTTGGCTCGCGCCTCTAGTGTCGCCCGATCGAGAACCATCACCGGCGTGCCGAACCGATCGGCGATCTCGACCGTGTCGCACCCGCCTATCACGAGGTGGCCGTCGTCAGAGACGCGCGCGGTATCCGGGAAGACCTCTTTCATGGCACAAGGTTACGGCAGCGCTTGCAATGTCCCTTCGAAGATCAACGCACACGCGCCGCCGATAGACGCCCGCCCCTTCGATGCCCGCATCTTCATCGCTGATGGACGCCCCATCTCGATGCCTTGCGTCACCTGCAGATCGACATCGCCGAGGCGGTCGGCTAGATAGACACCAAGCGCCGCGCATGCCGATCCCGTTGCGGGGTCCTCGCCGACTCCGACTCCGGGCCAGAACCCACGCGTGCGGAGATAACCCGCGCGTTCGGCAGTGACGCAGTAGGCACCCATGCCCCCTATCTCCGCCAGGAGATCTAGTCGAGGGGAGCAACGCGCGAGTGCCTCGACGTTTTTCACGGGAACCATCAACTGAGACAGACCGCTATCGGAATACGCGGGCAAGAGGCGACCGGGCCGGCCGAACTCCCGTGCCTCCAAACCGATCTCCTCTTCGGAGATCGCAAGTGCACCCGCAAGCGCCGCGGACGTGCCCGGCTTCGTCTCGTCGACATCGGCCTCGGCCTTGCCGTCCCGCTCGAACCACCACAAGCCATCCCGCCGCGTCAGTGGCGTGTCCCCCGCGGCGGTCCGCTGCACGATCGATGAACCCGAGATAGCACCGACGTGCTCGAGCAACCACGCGGTACCGATCGTGGGATGACCGGCGAACGGCAGCTCTTCCTGCGGCGTAAAGATCCGCGCGTCGTAGCCGTCTCGATCGACCGCGATCACGAAGCTCGTCTCCGAGAGGTTCATCTCCCGCGCGATCGCTTGCATCTGCGGACCCGTCAGGTCTCCCGCTCCGGGGAATACAGCCAGTGGGTTCCCTGTGTACGGACCCTCGGCAAAGACATCGACTTGGAAGAACCTCATCACATGCGCTCTGGTGCCGTGACACCAAGAAGACCGAGTCCACTGGCGATCACGTTCTTCGTCGCGACGCACAGCACGAGGCGCGCCTTCGTGAGCGCTTGCTCATCGGTGATGACCCGGCAATCCCGATAGAACGCGCTGAAATCGGCCGCAAGTTCCTCGAGGAAGCGCGTGATGCGTTGGGGCGCGCGCATCTCCGCCGAATCGGGCACGATCTCCTCGTAGGAAGCGAGCTTCCGCATCAACGTGTCTTCGCTCTCGTGCGTCAGCGATACGAGCGCAGCATGCGCGTCGACCGAGTGGCCTTCCTCATCCGCCTTGCGCAGGATGGAGCAGATCCGGGCATGCGCATACTGGACGTAATACACAGGATTTTCGGGGGCTTGCTCTTTGGCAAGCTCGATGTCGAAGTCAAGCGGTACGTCGATCGAGCGGGTCAAGAACGTATAGCGCGCAGCGTCCCGCCCCACCTCTTGCACCAGCTCTTCGAGGGGAACGAGCAACCCGGCACGCTTCGACGCGCGGACCGTCTTCCCGCCGCTGGACAGCGTGACGATCTGAACCAGCCTCACCTCGACGCGGTCGCGGTCATGGCCCAAACCCTCCACCGCGCCCAGGAACCGAGCGATCGTCCCGTGATGGTCCGCACCCCAGAGATAGATCAGGTGGTCGAACCCACGACGGAACTTGTCGACCACGTACGCGATGTCGGCCGCGAAATAAGTAGGCGTTCCGTCACTTCGGATGACGACCCGGTCTTTGTCGTCTCCGAAGCGCGTGGAGAGGAAGAACACCGCTCCATCGCGATCTTCGACGAGGCCCTCTCTGCGCAGCCGTTCGATCGACTCCGCGAGCTCACCCGATTCGTGCAGTCTCGCTTCCGAGAACCAGACATCGAAGGTCGTGCCGAACGCCTCGAGCGATTCGCGGATCGCCGGGATCATCTTGTTCGCCGCGAGGACCCTGATGCGGTCCAGGCGTTCGTCGTCGGGAAGCGCGACGAGGACATCTCGATGTTCTTCTGCGATCGCAGCGGCGATCTCGGCGACATATCCGCCGCGGTAGCCGTCGTCGGGAAACTCGATGTCGACTCCGAAGTGCTTCAAGTAGTGGTGCTGAACGGACCTCGCGAACGTCCAGACTTGGCGGCCGGCGTCGTTGAAGTAGTACTCGCGCGTGACCGCGTATCCGGCGGCTTCCAAGAGACGGGAGATCGCGTCTCCGACCGCGGCATGCCGCCCCAGGACGACTGTCATGGGACCGGTCGGATTCGCCGACACGTACTCGACGTTGATCTTCTTGCCGCCTCCTCGGTCGCTGCGGCCGTAATCCGGATCGCTGGCCGCCCGGAACACGACGTCGTGCAGCCATACCGGCGCGAGATGGAAGTTGAGGAAACCAGGACCCGCAACGTCGACGCGCTCGACCAGGTCCGACGGTGGCAATCGCTCGACCAGCGCCTCCGCGATCGGCCGCGGATTTCCCCCCTTCGCCGCCTGGAGCGCGACGTTCGTCGCCCAATCTCCGTGCTGCCGGTTGCGCGGCCGTTCGAAGAACGGCTCCGGCAAGTCACCGGACACGATGCCGTCGGCGGATGCGGCCGTCAGGGCCGAAGCCAGCAGCTCGGCCAGGTGATCGGTGATCACGCGACTAGGAAAGCAGTCGTTCGATGGTCTCGACGAGCGTGTCCGG
>JAHWJK010000127.1 GCA_019348445.1 Actinomycetota bacterium
CCGGGCTCGGGCTGATGTTTGCGATCTTGACCGAGAGGGTTCGTTACGCGACCGCGATCAAGATCATCGTCTTCATGCCGATGGCGATCTCGTTCCTCGCAACCGGCGTCATCTGGCGCGTGATGTACGACCCCGATCCGAACCTCGGGTTCTTGAACGCGTCGATAGAAGTGGTAGCCGACCGCGTTTCGCCTCCGGGGGCGTTCCCCGATGCCGTTCCCGCTCCGGGGCAGCCGCTCGAGAAGGTCGAGGGTGGCGCGCTCCAGGCGGTCGAGGACTTCGAGGCCGGCGAGTCGGTGACGCTTGGCGTGACCGCGATCGCGGAGGGGGACATCCCCGAAGACGCCGTCCAAGCGGTTGAGCCGACCGCGCCCGACGACGGCATCGGGATGCTCGTATGGCGCGACTTCAAGCCGGGAGGTGGCGAACCCGGAGTGGTCGAGGAAGGCGAGCTCGGCCTTCCCGGCGTCACGGTAGAGGTCTTGAACCCGGCGGGAGACGTCGTCGCGACCGCGGAGACCGGACCCGACGGAACCGCGGTTCTGAGCGACCTCGGGGAGGGTCCGTTCACCCCCCGCATGGCGGCATCGAACTTCGACGTCGGCTTCACCGGCATCAGGTGGTTCAAGGAGAGTCTCGTCACGCCGGCGATCATCGGTGCGTTCTGCTGGATGTGGGCCGGTTTCTCGGTCGTCGTCATCGGTGCGGGACTAGCCGCGTTGCCGCGCGATGTGCTCGAGGCCGCCCGCGTCGACGGTGCAACCGAATGGCAGACGTTCAGGCACGTGACTCTGCCGCTTCTAGGACCGGTACTGGGGGTGGTGTTCGTGACGATGGTCATCAACGTGTTGAAGATCTTCGACATCGTTTTAGTGACCGCGCCCGGAAACGTCCAGGACGATGCGAACGTGATCGCTCTGGAGATGTACCGCACGGCGTTTACCGGTCGTCAGTTCGGTCTCGGTAGCGCGATCGCGGTCCTTCTGTTCATCCTCGTGATCCCGATCATGTTCCTCAACATCCGGCGGTTCAGGAGGGATAACTGATGCCGACTGCCGAAGACCTCGACCTCGCAGGCGCCGAGCCGCAGACCACCCGCGAGCGCATCACGCGCTTCTTAGCCCGCACGCCGGTACACATCTTTTTGATCGGGATGGGGCTGTTCTGGATGACCCCCACGTTCGGGCTTCTCGTTACCAGCTTCCGGCCTGCGGCCGAGAACACGGAATCGGGGTGGTGGACGGTATTCACGGCGCCGCGCCAGCTCACCCTCGAGCCCTACAAGGAGATCCTCGACAACGAGGGCTTGGTGCAGGCATTACTGAACACCGTCTACATAACGATCCCGACCGCGGTGTTGCTGGTTCTGATCGCGTCGGCAGCCGCGTACGCGTTCGCATGGATCGACTTCCGGGGTCGTGAGGTCACCTTCCTGTTCGTCGTCGCGTTGCTAGTCGTTCCCTTGCAGATGGCACTGATCCCGGCCGCGCGTCTGTTCGGCGAAGCTGGGTTGTTCGGAACCGTGTGGGCCGCGATCATCTTCCACATCGCGTTCGGCCTTCCGTTCGCGATCTTCCTATTGCGTAACTTCTTCATCGGGTTGCCACACGAGCTTCTCGAAGCCGCTCGTATCGACGGGGCGTCGGAGTGGGCGATCTTCCGGCGGATCGTTCTGCCGCTCGGCATGCCGGCGATCGCGTCGTTGCTGATCTTTCAGTTCCTGTGGACGTGGAACGACCTGCTCGTAGGTCTCGTCTTCACGTCCGGTGAAGCGAGTCCGATCACGGTGTTCATCCGCGAGCAACTCCGGCAGTTCGGCGCGAACCTCGACGTGATCGCGCCGGCCGCGTTCCTGTCGATGATCGTTCCGTTGATCGTGTTCTTCGCCTTCCAGCGCTATTTCGTCCAGGGATTGCTGGCGGGCTCGGTCAAATGAAGACCGGACGGCGAGCAGCCGTCCTTGCAGCCGTTGTGGGCGTGGTCGCGGTGGGCGTCGTCGTTCGCGGCGAAGCATCGATCGCGATCACGCCGGATATGGACCTCGCTGATGCAGTGGCCGCGGCTCCCGCCGGCGCGACTCTCGTGCTCGCCCCCGGCACCTATCGAGGGCCGGTGGAAGTCACGCGACCTCTTGCTATCGAGGGCGAGGGCGCCGCGATCGTCGCTCCTGTCGATGCCGACGCTGTGCTGGCGGTTTCTGCCGACGATGTTCGGGTCGCAGGTGTGTCGATCCGCGGCGGCTCCACCGGAGTCCTCGTGCGCGACGCCGATGGGGTGGTCATCGAGGAAGTGAGCGTTACCGGCTCCGATCTCCACGGGATCGAGATCGTCGACGCGTCGGCGACGATCACGGCCGCGTCGGTCGCGGACCTCCGGCACGAGATGGCACAGGGCATCGAGATCCGCAACAGCGATGGACGCCCGCGGACGGTAGTGGCCGATACGAAGGTTCGCGGGGGCCAGGAGGGCATCGTCACGCACGTCTCCGAAGTCATCTTCGAGAACAACTTCGTGACCGACACGACGATGCGCGGGATCGTGGTGACGGAGATGAGTGACGGCTGGGTCACCGGCAACACCGTCATGTCGGCATTCGGCACCGGTTTCTACTGCGGGGACATGTCTCGCTGCCAGTTCAAGGACAACGTCGCCGATTCCGTGGCCGCAGGATCCGGCGGTAACTCCGCTGCGGGATGGGGACTCGTCGTCCAGTACCACGCGCGGGCGTCGAGTTCGAGCGACTCGTTCGTGGGCGCGGCCGGGTCGATCCTGGAATCCATCGACGGCAGGATGGTGTCCCGCTCTCCGCTCGACCCCGCGTCTCCGCGCGTGCTCGTGGCACCGGGTGCGCTGTCTCTTGCCGTCGCCGCGGTCGTTGCGTTCTTCGGATGCCTGATCGCGAGACGTATCCCGCTGCGCGGTCGTGCGGTGCGTGGCTCGATGGTCCTGTTCGGTGTCGCCTTTCTCGGCGTGTTTCTCGTCCAGAGCTTCCATATGTTCGAACACGCCCTCCAGGTCTATCGGGTGCACGTCGACCTCGTCCCGAGCCGCGGTGGATTGGCGGGGCCCGGCGTCGACGTCGAATGGGTCCACCTCGCCTACAACGCGGGGCTGATGTTGTTCCTCGTGATCGCGGCGATGCAGTGGGACCGGTGGCCGGGGCGAACGCCTCTGGTTGGTGCGGTTCTGATCGAGGGATGGCACACGCTCGAGCACGTGGCGAAGGTGATCCAGCACGTAGTGACGGGCGCCAAGGTCAACCCGGGATTGGTCGGCGGTTATTTCGATCTCGTGTGGTTCCACTTCACGTTGAACCTTGCGGTCTACGCGCTCTGCGTGATCGCAACGGCGGGTGCAGTCCGAGCGTTGCTACCGATGCTTCAGGACAGGGCGAAGCGTCCCGTCACCGTGTGACACTGAGGTCATGCCTTGGGACCGTCTCCCGGCCCTGCCAACGTTCGAGAAAGCGCGCCGCAGGGAGATCTATCGGAAGCTCGCGTCCGCAGTCGCGCGGGACGACGATTCCGATGACCTGCTGTCGCTAGAAGAGGTTCGTAACCGGCTCCGCATCTTCGACCAGCGCTACGTCGGCATCGAGCCGATCCGCGTAGACGAGATCGTCGGCACCGTCGACCGCCGCCCGGAATTCGCGAAGGGGTTCCTGCCTCGGGACTTCGAGACGCGCGAGAGGTGGCGCCGCGTCGAACAAGCCTTCCCGATGAGCGACTTCCCACCGATCGTCGTATATCGCGTCGACGAGGCGTGCTTCGTCGTCGACGGACATCACCGCGTCGGGATCGCGAAGCAACGGGGCGTCGAGTTCATCGATGCAGAGGTCACCGAACTCCAATCGCGTCAGCCACTGGGGCCGGATATCGACCTCCCGGAGCTCATCCATCGCGAGCAACAGAGGATCTTCATGGAGGAGAGCGGCCTCGATCGCGCGCGACCGACCGCGGACATCCAGTTCTCTCGTCCCCTTGGCTATGTCGAGTTGCTCGACCTCGTGAAGGTCTACGGGTTCCATCTCGTGATGGATTCGCGCGAGGTTCTCCCGCGCGAAGAGATCGCGGCACGCTGGTACGACGAGGTCTACGTGAGGGAGCTCGAAGAGATGAAGCGCGAGGGCTTGCTCGACGCGTTTCCCGAAGCAACGGATGCGGATCTCTTCCTGTGGGTGCACCAGAGACGACAGCAGTTCTTCCCCGAGCACGGAGGGATGACCTTGCAGGAGGCCGCGCGCCGGTTGAAGGGGGAGTAGCGCTCCCTACAGAAGTTGCGTCACCACTGCTGGTGTTTCCTCAGCTTGATCGTCTCTTCTCGCGCTTCGAGCGCGGCTTCGACTTTCTCGACGAGATCGTCGGCGTCGACCGGTTTCGCGATGAAGTAGGAGGCGCCTGCTTGGCGGGCTTTCTTTGCGAGGTCGGGATCGTCCAACCCCGAGACCATGATCGCGGCCATCGAGGGGTAGTCGTCGCTAGCGGAGCGGATGAGATCTAGCCCTTCCTCGCCCCACATCCTCATGTCCGTGATCAGGAGCGCATAGGGCTGGGTCTCGAGGAGTCCTTGAGCTTCAACAACGCTCGCGGCCGAACTGCACTCGAATCCCTTGCGGTTGAGGATCTTGACGATCACGCGCCGGATCGAGAGGTCGTCGTCGACCACGAGAACGCGTTTACCAGCCGGGTCTGGAGGTAGCAC
>JAHWJK010000034.1:0-3001 GCA_019348445.1 Actinomycetota bacterium
GGTTACGACCTCGACAGGGTGCTAACGACCGACGATCTCGTCTCGGGCAAGGACGTCTTCTTCGCATGCACAGGGGTCACCGACGGAGATCTCGTCAACGGGGTCCGTTACAACGGCGACCACGCGCGGACGCAATCTGTAGTGATGAGATCTCGCTCGGGAACCGTTCGCATCGTCGACGCGATCCATCGCCGCCAGAAGCTCAAGCAGTTCTCGTCGATCGAGTACTAAGCCAGCGCTCGCTGGTCCTTCGCCCACGCTGCGAGGAGCCCGCGGTAGTGAGCGATGAATCGCTCGTGCTCGTGAGTCGGGAATGCCTCTTTCACCGTGTACACGAGTAGCTGGTCGAACTCGGTGCTTTCGATGTAGTCGACCATCATCTCGTCGACGTGAGCCAGGTATTTCTCGCAGAACTCGTGGTACCTCGCGGTTTCGAAATGCTCGTCGGCTAGTCGCCCGTACTCCGCCAACTTCTCTTCGTACGTGAGGTCGTCCCTGTCACCGATCTCGATGTACGGCTGAGTGACGATGTCCTTCTTCATCGGGCGTTCGGTCACGGTGCAGAAGATCGACCACTTGATGAGCGCCTTTATCGCCCACGGGAAGTAGTAGTGGAGGCTGATGATCGAGACGTCGGGACAGGCGTTGGCATAGTCGATGGGGTAAACGACACCGTCTTTCACGAGCGTCTCGCACGAGTTGAACTCCCACAAGAAATAGGCATTGATGAGGCGGCCGATCGTTACGACCTCCGCGCCGGTTTCGGGGGCCAGGAACCCATGCTCGACCTGGTAACGATCGTGTAGAGGGTTGCCGGGGTCGTAACGCATCACCATCGTCTCGGCCCCGATGGATAGTGCTCGAGCGAACACTTCGAAATCTTCGACCGCGGCCTGCAGATGCATCAATCGTTCACCGGATTCGTCGTAGCGGCGTTGCAGCTCGGCCTCGTCCGCGATCCGGGTGACGCCCACCCACGCGCCTCCGTCGAACGGCTTCATGAACAGCGGGTAACCGATCCGCGCCCCGATCTCCTTGAGGTCGAACGGACGGTTGTAGCGCTCCGCGGTGTAGGGGAAGCGCGGGTTGTCGGGCGGTTTCTTGTAGGGGATGAGCCAAGTCTCGGGAACGTTGAGGCCCAAGCGCATCATTGCGCAGTACGCCGCGTGCTTCTCCATCGCCTGGAACGTGAACGGATTGTTCATCAGATACACGTCGTTCATCAACGTCACCTTCTTGATCCACTCACGAGGGTGGTAGTACCAGTGCGCCAGCCGGTCTATGACGAGCGAATGCCTCGGCTTCATCCTGAGGTCGAAGGGCTCGATCGTGATCCGTTCGGTCGCGAACGAATGTGTCTCGCCTTCGTAAGAGACCTGCGGCATGCGTCGCATCAGGGATTCGAAGGCGCCGGGCCAGTCCTCTTCGTTCCCGAGCAATAGCCCGATCAGATGCTGGGTCATGCCGTTTTGCGCGTCGTAGCACGCCCTCCCGGGGGCCAGTTGTTAGCAGAGAACGGCATCAGCAGAACCTCGGCATGTGATGAGCGATCTGGTTGCGCCACGAGGGCCAGTCGTGCGGGACGTCATGCCCCCACAGGTCGAGCTCGTGCCGGATCCCCTTCGCCGCGAGGAGGGAAGCGAACGCTTTCGTCGATTCCAGCGCTCCCGTGGTGTCCTCCCACTGTCCTTGGCCGCACACGAGCACCAAGCTAACCCTGTCTCTCAGCCACCCCAAATGATCGCCTCCGAGGTGGGTCACGTAGTCCATCGGGTTGTTGAAATAGACCGCGTCTCCTCGCTCGCCCCACCCGAGATGGCCGACGTCGTAGACACCGCTTTGACCGATCGCGACCGGGAAGAGATCGGCGCGTTTCAGAGCGAAGTTGGCGGCGTGATAGGCGCCGAAGCTGCACCCGGTCGTGATGATCTCTTGGAACCCGCCGGAGTCATCATGGATGAATGGAACAACCTGATTCAGGATCCAGTCTTCGTACGCCGTGTGGCGCCGGGCGCGTTCCTCTAGCGGGATGGTCTTGTCGACCCACGTAGCGGCATCGAAGCTGTCGACGCAGTACACCTTCAGGCGTCCGTCGTCGATCAGGTGCCCGAGCGCTCCGATCATGCCGTTGTTCTCGTAGTCGTAGCAGCGGCCCTGTTCCGACGGGAAGACGAGTACGGGACGCCCGTAGTGCCCGTACGCGATGACGCCGCCATCGACGCCCATCGCCGGTGAGAACAACGACAAGTGATCTCGTCTCACGCGCCCAGCCACACTTTGCGGAGGAGGTCGATCAGGTGAGGATCGAACGTGTCGCGCCACCCGATCCAGTTGTGCGCGTCGCGGTTCTCGACCAGCTCGATGTCGTATCCCTGCCGTCGTAGAGCGTCCGCGGTCGCGCGGTTGTTCTTGAGGTTCTCTTCGGCGGTTCCGCACGTCATCGTCACCGGGATCGGGTGAGCCCACTCGTCCGCAGTCAAGACGCGACCCATGAACCGAGAGATCCGGCCGAAGCGTACGAAGCCGGATTCTTGTTTGTCGTAGCGCTGCCTGAAGTAGCTACCGGACTGTAGGTACAGAGCTCCAAACGTCGCGGGGTTGTTCCGGTGGACGTGCAGCATCGACAACGCGCCGAGGCTCGCGCCCATCCCCGCTCTCATCCGGCGTCCGTGAGGAGTCGGTGCGAGTTTGTCGAGCGCCGGGAGGATCTCGTATGAGAGGGCGCGCGCGTAAGCCGCGGAGGCCGAATACGTCTGATCGCGGTCGTGCGGCGCGACCAGAGCGGCCCGCATCGCAGGAAGAGTGCCGTCGCTTGCGCGCAACTGCAGCAACTTGAGCAGATCCGAGAACTCGTTGTACTCGGGACCGTCGTGGACGACGAGTAACGGCAGAGGTTCGTCGGCGGTTCGTCCCGGCGTGGTCCAGATCAAGGCTCGCAACTTCGTTCGCAAGGTCCGACTGCGGATCTCGGTCTCCCGGATGTCATCTGCCGAAACCGGAG
>JAHWJK010000034.1:3101-7785 GCA_019348445.1 Actinomycetota bacterium
AGCCGAAACAACACGGCATCGTCGTGAACGACGGGGGCATAGGAGCGCTTACGCCGCGCCCGATGAAGTGTGGTGTCTCTCGCAGACCGCACTATCGCCGAGGTTCCCACCGGAACCTCAGCACGGCCGCGGCGAGCCCGAAAACGCCCCATGCGACCACGATGCCCAGGTCGAACCATTGGTATGCCGAAGCGCATTCCCCCGGGAGGAACGAGCACTTCATGGTGTCGACCGCGTGCTTCATCGGGAGGAAATCGGCGATCGCTTGCAGCCATGGGGGAGCGTTCGCGTAAGGAGCCCACACGTCGGAGATGAACGCGGTCGGGATCACGAGCGCGTTCACGATCGCGGGCGCGGCATCCGTGTTCGGGATCAGCGAAGTCATGGCCAACCCAAGCGCACAGAAGCTTGCGGCCTCCACCGCGATCGACAGGATGAATGGGGCGAGAGTGCTCGTCGGGAGATCCACGTCGTAGAAGACGGCTCCGAACAAAGCGATGATCGCCACGAGTACGTACGCGAGGAATATCGCGTGGAGCACGCGACCGATCAGGTAGCTGGACGGCGGCAGCGGCGTTCCGCGGACGCGCTTCAGAACCCCTTCTTCTCGAAGGACCGTCACCGTGATCGCGATGTTCGTGTAGCACGCGCTCACGATGCCGAATGCTGCGATCCCGGGCACGAAGAACTCGGCGTTGCCGAACAACGCGTTGAAGATGACGAGGAACATGATGGGGAAGGCGAATGTGAAGAACGCTGCGGCGGGGTTCCGCCAGAACGCCTTGTTGTTGTAGCGGAACTGGCGCAGGGTCAATACGGCGGTGCTCACGACATGTCCGCCTTGGTCGTCAGCTCCAGGTAGATGTCTTCCAGTGTCGGCGGCCCGACCTGGAGACCGGTCAGCGGATCGCCGGTATCGGCAGCCCACGCGGTCAAACGATTGAGGTCCCGTACCGCGTCGGTGGTTTCGAACTCGACGTGATCACCGTCGACCTTCACGCCCGGGATATCGGGTACGTGCGCGCCGGTCCTGATGAACGTGATTTTCGTCGGAAACTCACCTCGCGCACTAAGACTTGACGGGCTGCCTTGCGCCACGATCTTGCCGCCGACGATGATCGCGACCTCGTCGGCAAGTCGCTGTGCCTCATCCATGTAGTGCGTCGTGAGGAAGACGGTTTTCCCGAGCGACTTGAGGTTCTCGATCATCGTCCACGCCGCACGCCGCGCGGAGGGGTCGAAGCCGGTCGTCGGCTCGTCGAGGAACAGCAGCTCGGGGTCTCCCGCGAGCCCGATCGCGACGTCGAGTCGGCGTTGCTGCCCGCCGGACAGCTTGAGCACGCGCGTGTCCCGTTTCTCTTTCAGCCCGACGACCTCGATGACCTCGTCGACCGGCCTCGGCTTCGGGTAGTAGCTGCGGAACAGATCGATCGCCTCTGCGACCGTGAGGAACCGCTCCACACCCGTTTCCTGAAGGACGATGCCGATCCGCTCCTTGAAGGCGCGCTCGTTGCGGCCGGGATCGTGGCCGAGGACCGAGACCTCGCCGCTAGTTCTTTTGCGATGGCCCTCCAGGATCTCGACCGTGGTCGTTTTCCCCGCGCCGTTGGGGCCGAGAAGCGCGAAGACCTCGCCCGTGTCGACCTCGAGATCGATGCCGCGCACGGCCTCGACGGCGCCGTACCGCTTGTGGAGGTCCCGGATGCTGATAGCGCTCATGAGGGCGCAGAATAAGCTGAGCGCGATGCCGAACTTCCTTCAGGACCCGCCGCTGCTCCCGGATTCGTGGGGCTCCGATAGAGCGCTGCGCGAGGCAACCAGGTTCCATCTCGACGAGGCGTCGTTCGCGGCCGCCGAGGAACAGCTGGCGGCGATGGGCGCGACCGCAACGAGACCGGAGACGCTGGCATTGGCTGCGCGAGCCGAGCGCGAACCTCCGATCCACGTGCCGTACGCGGCGTGGGGCGAACGCGTCGACGAGATCCGTGTCTCGGACGCATACATCGAGCTCGGTCGCATCGGCGTGCGTGCCGGAGTCACCGGACTGCCGTACGAAGACACTCCGTACGGAGCCGGGGCGCGGGTCGTGTGGGGTGCGTTGCTCGCGCTGTGGGGACCGTCGTCCGCGCTTTACAGCTGTCCCGTCGCGATGACCGATGGTGCAGCTCGGACTCTTCTCCTCCACGGCGATCTCGACGACATCGCCGTAGTGGGCCGGCTCACGTCGCGCGACCCCGACCATGCGTGGACGAGTGGTCAGTGGATGACCGAAACCGCCGGAGGTTCGGATGTAGGGCGCACGGGAACGGTCGCGAGCCGTGGCCCCGACGGCGCATGGCGGCTCACCGGGACGAAGTGGTTCACGAGCGCCACGACCTCGGAGATGGCGCTGACGCTGGCGCGACCCGAAGGCGCGGCCGAGGGATCGAAGGGTCTCACGCTGTTTCGGATCCACAGGCTTCTCGACGACGGGACGCGCAACAACATCGTCGTGCGGCGGTTGAAGGACAAGCTCGGAACGCGCGCGCTGCCGACCGCGGAACTCGAACTAGAGGGTGCGCTGGCGTGGCCGATCGGGGATCCCTACGACGGTGGGGGAGTTCGGCGCATCTCGACGATGCTGAACATCACGCGTATCCACAACTCGTGGGGCGCGACTGCAGCGATCGGACGCGGCCTTGCGTGGGCCCGCGCCTACGCGCGAGTCCGTGACGTCTTCGGCCGGCCACTTCGTTCGATGTCGGCACATCGCGCCACGCTTTCCGACATGGCCGTCGACTACGCCGCTTCGCTCGCGCTGACCATGCGGTGTTGCGAGTTGATGGGCCGGGTCGAGCACGGTGTCGCGACCGAGACTGAGGTCACCTTGCTCAGAGGGCTGACGCCCGTAACGAAGCTCGCAACCGGCCGCTGGTCTATAGCCGCGGTCACCGAGGCGATGGAGTCGCTCGGCGGCGTCGGTTACTGCGAGGATTCCACGCTGCCGGCGCTCGTGAGGAACACTCACGTGATCCCGATATGGGAGGGCACGACCAATGTCCTCGCCCTCGACTTCCTCCGCGCCGCCGCACGGTCGGGCGCGCTCGAGGTTCTCATCGAGGATGCGCGTGCGACCGTCGACCCGCTCAAGGAGGATCCGCATGTCGGGACCGCCGCCGTGGCGTGTCGTGATGCGCTGAGCGAGTTGAAGCTCCGTGGTCGTTCGATGCTCGACGGAGCGGGCGATCCCGAAGCGGCCGCGCGATCTCTCGCGATGGGGCTGGCGACGTCGTACGCCTGCGCTCGCCTCTGTGCGCAGGGCCGCTGGGCGGCAGAGCGCGGCGACCTCCGAACCGCAGCTACCGCAGCGCGCCTCGCAGAACGGGGCCTCGTCCCGGCGAAGGCGCCACGTCACCTCGAGCTGGGCATGGATGACGAGATCGACCGCGCCGCGCCCGTGGGGGATGGTCGCGCGTAGTCCTTTAGGACCGTTTTCGTGACCGTGTGTCATAGCCCCTAAAGCGTTTTGCACCTATGGGCGATAACTACATAGATGGCAGCTTTAGGACCCGAGGCGGAAGGTCCGGCACACGTCCTCGTCGTGGAAGACGACGACGCACTCCGGCGCTCGCTCGTCAAACTCTTGGACCGCAACGGTTACTCGTGCGTCCCCGCGGCTACTGCAACCGATGCGCACGCCCGTCTCGACGACACCGACTTCGACCTCGTCCTGACCAACATGGACATGCCCGGGGGATCCGGGCTGGACCTCTTGATGCACGTCGCCGCCGAGCACAAGGACGTCGCGACGGTCGTCGTGACGCGCTCCGATGACGCGGCTGTGGCTCGCGCCGCCCTCGATGCGGGAGCGTATGGATACGTCCTAAAGCCGTTCAACGAGAACCAGATGTTGATCAATGTCGCCAGCGCGCTGAGGAGGCGACGTGCCGAGATGGACAAGCGCGCACAGATGGTGCGTCTAGAGCAGATGGTCCGAGATCGGACCGGCGAGATGTGGAGCTACGTCGCCGATCTCGAGAAGGCTCAGCGCGATATGCGGCTGCTTCAAGAGGAAACCATCCAGCGGCTCTCGATAGCAGCGGAGTTCCGTGACGACGAGACTCCCCGGCACATCCAGCGTATGAGCCGATACTGCGCGCTGATCGCCGATCGCGCCGGCATGGACGCGGATCGTTGCGAATTGATCAGGGTTTCCAGCGCGCTGCACGACGTCGGCAAGATCGGGGTCCCAGACCAGATCCTCTTCAAACCAGGTCCCCTGGACGTAGAGGAGCGGGCGGTGATGGAACGTCACTGCGAGGTGGGCCACCGCATCTTGTCCGGCTCTAATACTCCGGTTCTGAACCTAGCGGCGACGATCGCTTTGACGCATCACGAACGTGTCGACGGGAGTGGTTATCCACGTGGGTTGGTCGGGGAAGGGATCCCGATCGAGGGCCGGATCGCTGCTATCGCAGACGTCTTCGATGCCCTCACGACCAACAAGGTTTACCGTGCCGCGATCCCCATGACCAAGGCGATCGAGATCATGATGGAGGAGCGAGGTAGACATTTCGACGCCACGCTTCTCGACGTCTTCCTGAGCGAGAAGGGTCGCATCCTCGGGATCAAGGAACGGTATGCCGACCTGGACCAAGACGAGGCCGAGCTCAACCCGCTGAGCGCTCTCGTCGCGGAGCTTTAG
>JAHWJK010000034.1:7885-14392 GCA_019348445.1 Actinomycetota bacterium
GGACCAAGACGAGGCCGAGCTCAACCCGCTGAGCGCTCTCGTCGCGGAGCTTTAGCGACCCTCTATCTCCTAAGCCACGCGTTCCTTACTATGGGCGCAGATGAAGATCGCTGTGGGATCAGATGAACATACGCATCTCGTAGACGAGGTCGTTCGCGACCTGAAACGGCGGGGTCACGACGTCATCCTCATCGGGCCCCCGGCCGGCGACCACATCCAGTGGGTCGAGGTCAGCCGCAGAGTGGGAGGGACCGTCGCAACCGGTGAGGCCGACACGGGCGTTCTCTTCTGCTGGACCGGCACCGGCGCATCGATCGCTGCTAACAAGGTGCGAGGCATCAGGGCTGCGTTGTGCACCGACGCACCGACGGCCGCCGGCGCGCGCCGGTGGAACGACGCGAACGTTCTGGTGATGAGCCTTCGTCTAACGAGCCCGGCGCTCGCGTCCGAGATGCTCGACGCGTGGTTCGAGGCGTCGCCCGACCTCTCCGAGCGGGAGAACATCGCGATGATCGAGGTCGCGCGGCAGAAAGAGCGCGAGGCGGACGGCGCTCTCTCGAAGTAAGCATCACGCGTGACCATTCCCGAGGGCTACTCGCTTCGCGCGGCAACTCGCGACGACGCACGCGCTATCACGGACATGTTCGTAGAGCAGGAGATGTTGCTCAACGGACAGCGCGAATCGTCGGTCGAAGATCTGCTGGACGATTGGTCGACGCCGGGGTTCGATATCGAGCGGGATACGTTCCTCGTCTTGCACGATGACGAGCTTGCGGGTTATGCGGCGGTCGTAAAGAAGATCCCACCCGACATCTACGCGGCTTACGGTGCCGTCCGCCCGTCGCACTGGCGACGTGGCCTCGGCTCGTTCCTGATCGAAGCGGTCGAGCGGCGAGTAGTCGAGAAGGCGGGCGGGCCCGCGTCCGTTCGACAGTGGGTCGATGCGAACGACGATGCGGCTCTCTCCATGCTGGAGCGACGCGGTTACTCGTTCGTCCGTCGCTTCTGGCGCATGGACGTTCCGCTCGACGACGATCTTCGGGAGCCGGGCCACATACCGGGCGTCGTGATCCGGCCGTTCGTCAAGCAACAGGATGAACGGCCGTCGCACGAGGTGTTGGAAAAGGCATTCGCCGAGCACTGGGGTTTCACACCGCGGACCTACGAGGAGGCGGCGCGGGGTCGCTGGGATGCCGAGTGGTTCCATCCCGGCATGTCGCTGGTCGCGGAGGCGGGCGACGACATAGTCGGTGTGTGTATCAACTCTCGCCGGCTCGAAGACGGGTACGTCGAGGACATCGGAGTCTTGCCCGAGTGGCGGGGCCGAGGTATCGCAGAAGCGCTCCTCCGCCACTCGTTCCTGGCGTTCAAAGCAGCAGGGCTGAGGTGCGGATCGCTGAACGTCGACTCGGACAACTCGACCGGGGCGATGAGGCTCTACGAACGCGTTGGGATGCGTCCCGCTACCAGTTACGACGTGTACGAGGGCCGCGTACAGCCCTAGTCGAGGGCGCCGATCTCGTCTTCGGCTGCTGCGACGATGGAGCCATCGAAGATCGAGTCTGCTACCGCTTCAATGTCACTCGAGAGCGAGCGGTCTTCGTCCACGAACGCAGAAACCTTGCGAACGGTGGACCTCACCGCGGCGGTTGCGGGGGCCGGTTGCAGTGGAGTTCGTAGATCGAGCCCCTGGGACGCAGTCAGCGCTTCGATAGCGAGGACGGTGCGCGTGTTCGCCAGGACGCGGCGCGCTTTCTGAGCCGCCGTCGCGCCCATGCTCACGTGGTCCTCTTGGCCCGCTGAAGTAGGTATCGAATCGACCGATGACGGGAACGACAGGCTGCGGTTCTCGGTCACCAGAGCTGCCGCGGTGTACTGCGTGAGCATGAACCCCGATCGCCGCCCCGGGTCCGCCGTCAGGAACGCCGGAAGCCCGTTGCTCAACCGGGGATCGACGATCCTCGCTATGCGTCGTTCGGCGATCGTCGCAACGCCTGCGAGAGCCAGCGTTGTGTGATCGGCGGCCAACGCCAGTGCCTCACCGTGGAAGTTGCCGCCGGAGATGACTTCGCCCCGCTCTGCGAACACGGATGGGTTGTCGACGGCGGAGGCCAGCTCTCGTTCAAGAGTCGTTCTCGAGTATTCGAGGGCATCGCGGTACGCGCCGTGTACCTGGGGCATGCAGCGGAGTGAATACGCGTCCTGAACGAGGTGATCCGACTCGCGATGTGACGCAACGATCTCGCTTTCCGCCAACGCTCGTCGCAGGTTCGATGCCGACTTCGCCGCGCCGGGATGACGTCGCAGGTTGATGATGTCTTCATCGAAAGCGCGATCGGTCCCCAGACACGCTTCGAGAGTCATAGCGCCGGCGAGGTCCGCCGTCTTCAGGAGCTCGACGGCCTCGGTGTAGGTGAGGATGCCGAGAGCCAGCATCATCTCGGTGCCGTTGACCAGAGCCAGTCCTTCTTTGAACGAAAGCTCGAGCGGTTCCAGACCGGCCCTGCGCAGAGCTTCGGCCGCGTCGATCACGCGACCGCCGTGCTCGACGCGCCCCTCGCCCATCAGTGGAAGTGCGAGGTGAGCCAGGGGAGCGAGGTCGCCCGACGCGCCGAGGGAGCCCTGTCCCGGGACGATGGGATGTATCGCCGCCTCCAGCATCTGCAGGATGCGCTCGGCTATCGCGGTGCGGACGCCCGAATGGCCGAAGCTGAAGGTGCGAACCTTGAGGAACATCATCGCGCGCACGATCTCGGTCGGCAGCGGATCGCCGACGCCGGTTGCATGCGATCGCACGATGTCGCGCTGGAGCCGCTCGGCGTCTTGCGGCTGGATGCGGACATTCGCGAGGTCGCCGATGCCGGTCGTGATCCCGTATACCGCGCGTCCCGAGGATGCCTCGTGCTCTACGACCCGCCTGGCCGCTTCCATCCGTTGCCGTGCCTCGCGCGAAAGCGTGGCCGGCACGCGGCGGACCGCGACGTCGACCACGTCGGAGAACGAGAGAGTCCCGCCTATATCCCCCATGCGGTCACCGAGCCTAAGTGTGTTTGGCGAACAGGACCTAAGCTCACGCGCCCATGGTGACGTGGCATGCAGAACGGGCATGGATCGATCGCATCGAACGCGATGTTGCGATCGACGTCGAGGATGGCGTTATCACCGCTGTGCGTCCGGGTGCTTCAGACGGTTCGGCATCGCGCCGCCTGAGGGGGTTGACGATCCCAGGTCTCGTGAATGCACATTCGCATGCGTTCCATCGTGCGCTGCGCGGCCGAACGCATGATCAGGCCGGCGATTTCTGGCGGTGGCGCGACGTCATGTACGCGTTTGCCGATCGCCTTGACCCCGACACGTATCACGACCTCGCCCGCGCGACGTACGCCGAGATGGCGCTCGCCGGGATCACTCACGTCTACGAGTTTCACTACCTTCACCACGACACCGCCGGCGTGCGCTACTCGGATCCGAACGCGATGGGGGCGGCGGTCGCTCATGCCGCCGACGCGGCCGGGCTTCGTCTGACGCTATTGGACACGTGCTATCTCCGCCCTGGGTTCCGCGGCGGAGAGTTGGACCCGGTGCAGCAAAGATTCTCGGATGGTGACGTCGATGCGTGGGCCGAACGCGTGCGCGATCTGCGCCTGGAGGGTCCCGCGCAGCCGGGAGTTGCGATCCATTCGGTGCGAGCGGTCGATGAAGAATCGATGCCGATCGTGGCGACCCTTCGAGACGAGCTCAACGCGGAGCTTCACGTTCACGTGTCGGAACAACGGAGAGAGAACGAGGAGTGCATGGACGTGCATCAGATGTCACCGACGGAGCTCCTCGCGACGTCGGGCGCGCTCGGCCCCCGAAGCACCGCGGTCCATGCGACACATGTGACGCCGATGGACGTCGAGTTACTGGCGACGACCCGGACCACCGTTTGCATGTGCCCGACGACCGAACGGGACCTGGCGGACGGCGTGGGACCCGCGTCGGCTTTCGTAACGGCCGGCGCCAGATTGGCGTTCGGTTCCGACAGCCATGCCGTCGTCGACCTCTTCGAGGAGGCGCGCTGCGCGGAGCTCCACGAACGGCTCCTCTCCAATCGCCGCGGCCTGACGGATCCGGCCACATTGCTGGCGGCCGCATGTGGCCACAGGCGGTTGCAGCCGGGCGCCCCCGCGGACCTCGTCGCGATCGATCTCGATTCGCCGCGCATTGCCGGGGGAACCGACGCGGATGCCGTTGCTCGAGTCGTCTATTGCGCGACGGCGGCCGACGTGACGGATGTGGTCGTTGCGGGTCGGGTCGTGGTCGAGGACCGTGCCCACATCGATGTTGGCGACGTCGGGGGAGCGTTGAACGCCGCGATCGAAAAGCTGCTGCAGTGAGCGTCATCACGAACATCGGTCGGCTCTTCACGAGTACCGACCGAGGGGTGATCGACGACGCAGCCGTGGTCGTGGAAGCCGGAGCGATCACTTGGGTGGGGCGGGGTTCGGACGCCCCGCGTGTCGAGGATGAGGTCGTCGACGCCGAAGGTGCACTGATGACACCCGGACTGGTCGATGCCCACACCCACCCCGTCTACGCGGGCAATCGTTTCGGCGAGATCGCGTTGCGTTCCTCCGGTGCGAGCTACGCGGACATCGCGGCCGCGGGAGGAGGTATCGGCGCAACGGTCGACGCGACGCGTTCGGCAGACGACCTCGAATCCGTAGTCGCCGCGCGGCTGCGATCGTGGCTCGCGGCGGGAACGACGACCGTCGAAGCCAAGACCGGATACCACTTGACGGAATCCGGCGAACTCGGAGCCGTCGCCCTCCTCGCTGCGCTCGGCCGCCGTGGCGATCTACCTCGCGTCGCGGTGACGTTCCTCGGCGCCCACGCGGTGCCTGCGGGTTTCGAGCGAGCCGACGACTACGTTGACGAGGTCGTTCGATGGACCCCCGCCGCGGCGGCTTCCGGCGCGCACTTCACCGATGTCTTCTGCGACGAGGGGTACTTCACGGCGGCGCAGAGTCGCACGGTCCTGGACGCCGGACGTGCAGCGGGGCTCGACATCCGAATACATGCAGACGAGCTGGTTCGCACCGGTGGGGCGATCCTGGCCGCGGAGCTCGGAGCCGCATCGGCGGATCACCTTCTTCAGATCGATCACACCGACGTAAAGGCGCTCGCCGCGGCCGGCGTCGTCGCAACGCTCGCACCGATCACTGCGATGGCGATGAAGAAGATGCCTCCCGTTCGGCAGATGATCGACGCCGGAGTCACGATCGCGCTCGGGACCGACCACAATCCGGGAACGTCCGGATCGACCGACATGACCGTCGCGATAGCAGCGGCCGTAGCCGCATTCGGGATCTCCGTCGCCGATGCGCTCAGAGCCGCGACCGCCGGCGGAGCGGCATCACTTCGTCGTAGCGACGTTGGTGTCGTGCAGGAAGGTGCGCGCGCCGATCTCGTGCTGTGGGACGCGGATCACGAAGGCGCGTTCGCGTGGTCGTGGGGTCTGAAGCCGCTCAAGGTCTGGCGTGGAGGATCACTTGTCGCCTAGCAGCGGGATGTCCACCCCGCGCTCGCGGGCCACTTCGGCGGCGCGCTCGTAACCCGCGTCGGCGTGACGCATCACGCCGGTCCCGGGATCGTTCGTCAGCACACGTTCCAGTCGCGTTGCTGCATCCCCCGTCCCATCGGCTACCACCTGGGCCCCCGCATGGATCGACTTGCCCATGCCGACCCCGCCGCCGTGATGGACCGCAACCCACGCCGCGCCCGAGGCGGTGTTGAGCAACGCGTTCAGGATCGGCCAGTCGGCTATCGCATCGGATCCGTCGAGCATGTCTTCGGTCTCGCGGTACGGGGACGCGACCGAACCGGAATCGAGGTGGTCCCTGCCGATCACGATCGGTGCGGCCACCTTTTTCTGCTCGACGAGTTCGTTGAAAGCGAGGCCCGCTCGGGCACGGTCGCCGTAGCCGAGCCAGCAGATGCGCGCCGGGAGCCCCTGGAACGCGACGCGTTCACGGGCGAGACGGAGCCACTTCTGTAACGGGTCGTTGTCGGGGAACAGTTCGGCCACCGCGTTGTCGGTCGCCGCGATATCGGCAGGATCTCCGCTCAAGGCGATCCACCGGAACGGACCGAGTCCCTCGCAGAACAACGGACGGATGTAGGCAGGGACGAAGCCCGGATACGCGAACGCATCCTCGAACCCACCGGCGGCAGCTTCACCTCGCAGGTTGTTCCCGTAGTCGAATACCTCGGCACCGGCGGCCTTGAAGCCGACCATCGCCGCGCAATGCTCGGACATCGACGCGCGTGCTTCTTCGATGTAGGCATCCGGATCTTTTGTTCGCAGCGCCGCGGCATCTTCGAGCGACCGCTGTTTCGGCACGTACCCATTCAGAGGGTCGTGCGCGGATGTCTGGTCCGTGACTATGTCGATCTCCGCGCCGCGCCGAAGCAGTTCGGGGAAGACCTCCGCCGCGTTACCTACTACTCCGATCGACAGCGGCT
>JAHWJK010000035.1 GCA_019348445.1 Actinomycetota bacterium
CCGACCAGATCGGCTCGAGGAGAGTGACTCCCGCTTTCTCCACCGCGTCCTTCATGCCTTGCTGCGCGGCGAGCTGGAATGCCATGTCCGAGGAGTCGACGGAGTGGTACTTGCCGTCGTAGAGGTCGACCTTCAAGTCGATCATCGGGAAGCCCGTACCGACTCCCTGTTCCATGGCGGCGCGGACGCCCTTCTCGACCGACGGGATGAATTGGTTCGGGACCGACCCGCCGAAGATCGAGTCGACGAACTGGAAGCCCTCGCCGCGCGGCAGCGGCTCCACCCGCAGGTTGCAGATCCCGTACTGCCCATGGCCACCGGACTGCTTGACGTGGCGCCCCAGCGCTTCTGCCTTCGAGCGCAGCGTCGACCGGTACGCGACCTTGAACGGCGCGTCTCCGACCTCGACGGAGAACTTCCGCTTCAACTTCTGCAATGCAGCATCGAGGTGCGCGTCGCCCATGCCCCACAGGATCGTCTGATGCGTTTCGTCGTTCCGTTCGAGTTTGAGCGCAGGGTCTTCCTCGATGATCTTCTGGAGCCCGATCATCAATTTGTCCTCGTCGCCCTTCGTCTTCGGAACGATCGCCTTTGGCAGCAGCGGCTCGGGTGGTTCGATCCTCGGGAAGACGACGGGAGCCGACTTGTCCGCGATCGTGTCGCCCGTGACGGTGTGCGCGAGTTTCGCGACCGCGCCGATATCGCCCGCCACGAGCTCGCTCAACTGCTCCTGGTTCTTGCCCCGCATCGTGAAGACATGCCCGATCCTTTCGTCGACCTTCTGCGTCGAGTTGTGGATCGTGGTGTCGCCTTTGAGGGTCCCGGAGTAGACGCGGAAGAAGTTGACGTGTCCGACGTAGGGGTCGGTCATGGTCTTGAAGACGAGGGCCGAGAGTGGCGCGTCTTTCTTCGGCTCCCGCGCCGTCCCGTCTTCGCCTTCGACCGGGGGCCGGTCGAGCGGCGACGGTCCGGCGCTAAGGATCACGTCGGCGAGCCGGTCGATGCCGATCAGGTTCGTCGCAGAGCCCACGACGACGGGGAACATCGTCGCGTCGTCGATGCCGTCGTGCAGCGCCTTGATGACCTCGTCGCGCGTTATCTCGCCACCTTCGAGATAACGCTCGAGAAGGTCGTCGTCGCTCTCGGCAATCGAGTCCAGTAGATCGGAGTGCACCTCGTTGACCCTCGGCATCCGGTCTTCCGGGATCGGGACCTCGGTTGCCTTACCGGTCGAGAACTCGTATTCGTACGCGGTCTCGTCGATCACCGAGATCACGCCTTTGAAGTCGTGCTCGCGGCCGAGCGGGAGCGAGATCGGTGCAACTGCCTTCCCGAACGCGTCGCGCAGTTCGTCGAGCGTGCGGCGGAACGACGAATTCTCGCGATCGGCTTTGTTGATGAAGAACATGCGGGGGAGATCGAGTTGCTCCGCGTAGTTCCACGCCTCCTGTGTCTGGACCTCGAGACCCTCTACCGCCGAGACGACGAAGACCGCGAGGTCCGCGACGCGCATCGCGGCACGCATCTCTCCCACGAAATCGGCGTATCCCGGAGCGTCGAGGACGTTGATCTTGTGGCCGTCCCATTCGATGGGGGCGAGGGCAGTCGAGATAGAGATCCCCTTGCGGATCTCCTCCTCATCGAAGTCGCAGACCGTATTGCCTTCGGTGATCTTTCCCATCCGCGTCGTGGCGCCCGACCGAAAGAGAAGCGCCTCGGCCAGTGAGGTTTTCCCCGATCCTCCATGACCGACGAGGACGATGTTGCGGATGTTCTCGGTGGGATACGTCTTCACGCGGGTAGCTCCCCCTTTACGAACCGTCGCAGGTGTGGCGCGCCATCGTAGTCATTACCCTTGCGCCATGCTCGATCAGAAGATCCGCGTCTACTGGGACAAGACGATGGCGCCGATCGGCAGGTTCGTCGGTCGTAGCCGGATCAGCCCGAACGCCGTCACTCTCCTCGGGTTGCTGGTCCAGACAGCCGTCGCGTGGTTGATCCTCGACGGCGCCGTCGTGGCGGCGGGGCTCCTCGCGGTGGTCGCAGGGGTTTTCGACGTACTCGATGGCGCAGTGGCGAAGGCCCGCGGGCTCGTCTCGAGATTCGGGGCGTTTTTGGACTCGACCGTCGACCGCGTCTCCGACGCCCTCTACTTCCTCCCGATCGCGTGGTTGTACGCCGTGGATCCGGACGTCCCGGCGCATGACGATGAGTGGGTGGCGGTACTCGCGATGGTGACGCTGGTGCTGTCGTTCATGGTGTCCTACGTGAAGGCCCGCGCCGAGGGTCTCGGCTTCGAATGCAAGGTGGGCCTTGCGGAGCGCGCGGAGCGAGTGATCATCGTCGTGCTCGGATTGCTCTTCGACGTGATCCCGATCGCGCTCGCCATCCTCGCCGCAGCTTCTCTCGTGACCGTGATCCACCGAATCGTCCACGTACGTCGCCAGGCTGCCGCCGGTGACCCGTAGCCGCAGACCGGACGGAGAAGGACGGCTCCTTCAACTCGTTTATTACGGGTATGTAGGAGCGTCGGCAGTCGTCCGGTGGCTTCCCGAGCGCGTGGTGTATTTCCTCGCACAGTCTCTCGGCAGCATCGCGGCGCGGTTATCGAAGCGGCGGCCGGTCGTGGAGGCGAACCTCGCGCGGATCACGGGCCTCGACCGGGACTCGCAGCGGGTCCAGGAACTCGTCGTCGAGTCGTTCCGCTCCTATGCGAGGTACTGGCTCGAAACGTTCCGGCTCGTTCGCGAAGATCGGGCCTTCTTCCTCGAACGGTTCAAGGGCATCGGCGCAGACAACATCGACGCCGCGCTCGCGCAAGGCAGGGGAGTCATCGTCGTCGTCGGACACCTGGGTAACTGGGACGCGGCCGGAGCGTGGGTCGGCGCGCGCGGGAACCGGCTAGTGACGGTTGCCGAGGTGCTGCGACCGCGGCGCATGTTCGATTTCTTCCGTGACCACCGAGCTCGCCTCGGCATGACGATCTTTCCCGCCGAGAAGGGTGCTACGGAGCGGCTCGCCGAAGCCGTCGAGTCTGGAGCCGTCGTCGCGATCTTGGGCGACCGCGATCTCAAGGGAACGGGTCCGGAAGTCACGTTCTTTGGCGAGCGTGTGACGTTCCCGGCCGGTCCGGCATCGGTGCTGTTCCGAACGAAGGCGCCGCTTCTCGTAGCCGGTGTCTACGGCGTTCGCCTCGACGACGGACGATATGGGTGGGAAGCGCACATCTCGGAGCCGCTGGACGTCCCGACCGAGCGTTCGGAGGAGGCGATCGTGCAGGTGACGCAAACGGTCGCTACAGAAATGGAGGCACTGGTGGCGCGACGTCCCGAGGAGTGGCACGTCATGCAGCCGTTCTGGCCCGCGGACAAGAAGCGATGAAGATCGCCATCGTGTGGGTGGGCGGGCCGTTATTGGTCGTGTTCGCTGAGACCCGGACACGACGATGAAGATCGCGCTCGTGTGCCCCTACGCTTGGGACCGGTTCGGTGGCGTGCAGACCCATGTGCGGTCGCTCGCTCGCGCGTTGGCCACACGCGACCACGAGACGGTGGTGATCGCACCGTCGGCGGGTGAGGTCGCGACGGACGAACCGGGCGTGCGTATCGTCGGCCGCGCCCTGCCGGTGCCCGCGAACGGTTCGGTCGCACCGCTATCGTTCGGTCCGCTCGCGGCCGCGGGCATGCGCCGGGAGCTCCGCGACCTCGAGCCGGATGTCGTGCACATCCACGAGCCTTTGATCCCGAGTCTGTCGCTTCTTGCTTTGTGGAATACCGATTCGCCGACGGTAGGCACGTTCCATGCCGCGGCAGAGTCCAGTGCGGGATATCGCATGGCGCGCGGCCTTTTGGACCGAGCCGCTCGTCGTCTAACGGTCCGGACGGCGGTCTCCGATGCAGCAAGAGCGCTGGCCGCGACTTACTTCCCGGGCGACTTCGAGATCACGCCCAACGGGATCGATGTCGAGCGTTTCGAGAACGCGACTGCGATGAACCTTTCCGAAGGGCCCCCGTCGGTTCTCTTCTTCTCGCGCTTGGAGAAACGAAAGGGTGTCGAGGTCCTCATCAGTGCCGCGGCACAATTAACCGACATCGACTTCGAGCTGGTGGTGGCGGGGGACGGTCCTCAAAAGCGAGCCGCTCGTCGGCTCGCGAAGTCCCTGTCGGTGCCGGCGCGTTTCCTCGGGGGCGTGGACGAAGCCGATCTGCCGGGGGTCTACAGATCCGCGACCGTTTACTGCGCGCCCGCGCTCGGCGGTGAATCGTTCGGGATCGTCCTACTCGAAGCGATGGCGTCCGGTCTGCCCGTCGTGTGTTCGGACCTTCCGGGCTTCAGGGCCGTCGGCTCGGGCTCGGCCGCGTTCGTGGCCCCGGGTGACGTCGACGGCCTCGCTGCGACGCTGCGGCGATTGCTCGTCGCGCCCGATGAACGCGCTGAGATGGCCGCGAGAAGTCGCGAGCGTGCCGCGCTATACGACTGGAGCGTTCTCGTGCGCGACGTCGAGAACATCTACGCACGCGCAGTGTCGGCGGCATGAATGCGCAGCGGGTTGCCGCCGCGATCGAGGCCACCGCGCTCGTCAAGACATATACCCAGGGTGACGAGGAGATCCGCGCGCTGCGCGGTGTCGATATATCGGTTGCGGCCGGAGAGTTCCTCGCGATAACGGGAGCTTCGGGATCGGGGAAATCGACGCTGCTGCACATCCTGGGAGGCCTCGATCGTCCCGACGAGGGGCAGGTATGGGTCGAAGGTAGCGCGCTGAGCGACCTCGACGACGAGGCGCTCGCGCTCCTGCGCCGACGCCGGTTGGGATTCGTCCTCCAGTTCTTCAACCTGCTGCCTACGCTGACCGCCGAGGAGAACGCCGCATTCCCGCTATTGCTGGACGGGGCTCCCGACGCTCTCGACCGGGCGCGGTTGTCGTTAGAACGTGTGGGTCTCGGGGCTCGCGCCGCGCATCGACCGGCTCAACTGTCGGGCGGCGAGCAGCAGCGTGTCGCGCTCGCGCGGGCGCTCGTAACCGAACCCGCCGTCGTCCTGGCGGATGAACCGACGGGGAATCTCGACTCGAAGACCAGTCTCGAGATCCTCGAGCTTCTCAAGGAAACGGCCGAGGACGGTCAGACGATCGTCATGGTTACGCACGACGACAAGACCGCAGGATTCGCGGATCGGATCGTCGGGCTCGCCGATGGTTTCCTCGAGGTACGGCCGAAGTGAGTGGGTGGAGGGCGATAGCGCGGCGGATCAACCTCCGTCACGCTCGGCGGCGGCGTCTGCGCACGCTCCTGACGATCGCGGGCGTCGCATCCGGCGTTGCGCTCACGTTCTCGATCAACGTCATCAACTCGACGCTGGTGACGTCGTTCCGGTCGAGCGTCCGAGAGCTCGCGGGCGACGCCGAGCTGGAGGTCGCCGCGGCGAACGCGTCGGGCTTGCCCGCCGCGACGGTCGACGAGGTCGCGGGAGTCGAGGGCGTGGAGCGCGCGGTGCCGATCCTGCGATCGACCTCACGGATCAGCGGATTCGGCGGCAGTCGCCGGGTGCTGGTGATCGGAGCTACCCCCGAGTTCTCGACCCTCGTTCCACGCGGTCTCGGCCCCCTCGCGGAGATGCGCGTGAACGTGCGCGGGGATCCGAACGGTCTGCTCTTGGCGGAGGGTCTCGCCGAGGATCTCCGCGTCGGAAGCGGGGACCGTGTCGCCGTGCAGACACCGGAGGGCACGAAGGCCGTCGAGATCGCGGGCACGGTCGGTGGTCCTCTGGTCGATGCGTTGAACGGCGGCGACGTCGGGGTGATGTTGCTGCCCGCAGCCCAGGACCTATTCGCGAAACAGAACCGGGTGGATTCGATCTATGTCGTCGTCGACACCGACGTTTCGGTCGCCGACGCGGAACGGTCGTTGGAGGACGCGCTCGGGGGCATGGCGACGATCGGGCCGCCGGGGGAGCGCGGCGCCGGCTTCGAACGCGTCTTCGCCTCGCTGGGGACGCTGTTGTCCATGGGCGGCACCGTCGCACTGTTCGTAGCTCTGTTCGTCGTCTACAACACGATGTCGATGTCGCTCGCGGAGCGGCGCCGCGAGATCTCGATGGTTCTCGCCTTCGGCGCACCACCGCGCGCGGTGTTCGGCGCGTTCCTCGCCGAGGCACTCGTGCTCGGAACGGTCGCGTCCGTGCTTGGGGTCGCCGGCGGCCTCGTCCTCGCGCAGGTCTTGGTCGAGCGCGCCACCGAAGCGTTGTCGTTCCTCCCGCTCGCCGCGGCCGGTTCCGTGGAGGTGGCCCCGCAGGCGGTCGCGATCGGCATCGCAGGCGGGATCGTCGTCTCGCTGATCGGCGCATACATCCCCGCGCGCCGGGTTCTGCGTGTCTCGCCTATCGAATCGTTGCGACCCGACGCGGCGTACGAATGGACCACCACGACCACGGGTGTCAGAGGGCGCTCTTTCGCCGGGGGTCTCGCCGGCATCGCGCTGTCGCTCGTGTGCTTCATCGCGTTCTTGCTCGCGCCCGACGAGCGCTGGATCGTCTCGGTCGGCCTCGTCTTCGGCCTCGGTGGAGTGACGCTCCTGTTGCCGACGGTCGTGCCGTGGAGCCTCCGTCTTCTGCGTCCGGTGGCCCGGCGCGGGTTCGGAACCGTCGGCCGTCTCTCCGTAGATGCACTGGAGAAGAATCCCGGGCGCAGCACGTTCACGGTCGCGGCGCTGGTCCTGACGTTGGGGCTGGTCGTGGGAGTAGCAAGTGCGCTCGGCTCCTACCGCGCGCAGGTCGACCGTCTCATCAACGCGCTGGTCGGCGCGGACCTCTACGTCAGCTCCTCGTCCTATACGGGAGTGACTTCCGACCAACCGTTGGCGGCGGACGTGAAGGCGGCCATCAAAGACGTCCCTGGAGTCGATTTCGTCTATCCGTTGCGGTTCACTTTCATCGAGCTGGGTCGGCGACAGGCGCTGGTGAACGCGATACCGGTGGGGCCGGCTCTGGAGCGTGGCGCCTCCACGGACCTCACCGCGATCACCGAAGACCCCGATGGGTTCACTGCGGGCCTGAAGCGAGGAGACATCGCGATCTCATCTCTCACGTCGCAAACGCGCGGCCTCGACGTCGGTGACACCTTGGCGCTTCCGACTCCCACCGGGCGGACCACCTTCCGCATCGCGGCCACGTACGACGATCTCATCTCGTTGGAGTCGATCTACATGGGCTACTCGACCTATACGAAGTACTGGAACGATCACACCGCCGACGAGTTCGGGGTGTTGGTCGACCCCGGCGTGTCACACGGCGCGGTCGAAGCGCGCCTGGAGGCGGTCGTCGAGGCGACGGACCTCCCGGCCGAGGTCTACACGCGCGAGGAGCTCGGGGGCCGGATCATCAGGACCGTCGAAAGCACCTTCTCGCTCGCGAACGGCGTCCAGCTGGCGGCTCTCATCGTCGCGATCTTCACGATCGCGAACACGATGTTCACCGCGATCCTCGAACGTCGATGGGAGATGGGCCTCCAGCGGGCGCTCGGGATGAGCGGCAAGCAACTCGGTCGCACCGTCCTGCTCGAAGCTGCGTCGATCGGGGTCGTCGGTGGTGTAGGTGGAGCCGTGCTCGGTACCGCGTCGGGCGTGGTCATGACCACCGCGATGCAGGCGCAGTTCGCGTGGAACGTGCCGTTCGAGACGCCTTGGGTCCTGATCGCGGCATCGGTCGGCCTCGGGGTGCTCGTCGCGGCGGGGGCCGGAGCCATCCCGAGCCGGTTGGCCGTCCGCGCCCGGATAATCGAATCCCTCAGATACGAATAAGAATGAGGCGATGAAACGGATAGCGACGGCGCTCGTAGCAACCATCCTGCTGGTCGCCGCATGCGCAGATTCGGAGGATCAACCGGATCACCCCGTGGTGCAGGATCCGGGTTCTCACAAAGAAACCTCCGCGGATCACGAAAAGCGCACAAACGACAAGAAAGCCAAGAAGCCCTCCGGCAAGGGACGCCCCGGTACCGCGAACAAGAAGTCGTCGGCCGACAACTCGAAGGACGGATTGACCGTCGACAACGACGACGGCAGCTCGACCGGTGACGGCGGTAGCGACGGCGGTAGCGACGGAGGGGTGACCGCCAAGTATCCGGCGGCGGGCCGCTACACCTTCGCCCAGTCCGGTTACGAGGAGTTCTGCGACACCGCGGGTAACTGCGACAAGCAACGGCTCCCGTCGCGCCAACCGGTGAAGCTGACGTACCAGAGTCGCCGGGGGTCCTCGGCGGTGGTCGTGTCGAAGCAGAAAGCATCGAGGTCGAGGAGCGTTAGCACGTGGACGGAATTCACGCCTTCGGGAGCAAGGATCACGAAGGTCCACGTCGAGTTCAACTATTCCGGTTTCGGTTTCGAGCGCACTTACGTCCCCGACCCACCGGTCCGTGCGTTGTGGTTCCCGATCCAATCCGGCACCGGGTGGTCCGGGCGATGGGAAGCGTCGACTTCGGGTTCGTACGACGTCGTCGTCGGAGACCGACGCAACGTCAAGGCCGGCAGCAGGAGTGTCGCCGCGTTTCCCGTCGAGACGACGACCGAGTTCAGAGGTGACTTCGAGGGCAAGAGCAGGATCACGACCTACGTCGACCCGCGCACCAACACGATCGTCGCCGCGAAGGGAGTGTTGAACGTCACCAGCCAGTTCGGTCGCTACACGACCTCCTTCGACACGAGGCTGGTGGACGGACCCCGCTACTGATGCAGCAGGAACGCGTCGTTCCCGATTGGGGCGTCAAGCCCGAACGTCCTCGCGGCATCGGCCACCACGTGCAGCGCGCCATCGTGCTTCTGATCTTCATCGGCGTCGCGTTCGCGCTCACGTTCGCGGTCGGGCCGATCTGGGGTTTCGCGCCGGTGTTCATGATCAACATCGGGATCGGTCTCGCCGCATTCTGGTGGGTCAACAACCAGGGTCTGCTCGCGTTGCGTTCGGTAGGTGCGACTCGCTGCAGCGCAGAACAGGAACCTCGCGTCTGGAACATCGCCCGCGGGTTGGCTTCAGATATGCGGATCAAACCTCCGGTTCTCTACGTCATCGAGGACGGGGGGCCGAACTCGATGACGTGCATGGCGCGCGGGCCGGCCCTCGCGTTCACGAAGAGCTTGTTGACTGCCTACACGCGAACGGAGCTCGAGGCAGTGATCGCGCACGGGCTGGTCCGTCTCGCGTCCGGCACGATAGATCGAGCGATGCTGTCGGTCGCCCTCGGCCCCCTCGGGACGAAGAGCCTGCCGGCGGTCGGTGGCGCCGACGACGTGCACGCGTGCGCGGTAACGCGATATCCGCCGGCACTGGCGGACGCGATCGAGAAAGCCGAACCTCGTTCGGGACGCTTCGCATCGTTCTGGTTCGTTGCAACGGGCGGGGGTCATCGCGCCCGAGATGAGCGCGTCGCCGCGATCAGGGATCTGTAGGTCGAGTCGTAGGATGGTCATTCGTTGGAACGCGCGCCAGGAGTGATCGATGACCGAAACCACACGTGAGACCGGCGGCCTGCGCGTCAAGCGCGGGCTTGCAGAGATGCTCAAGGGCGGCGTCATCATGGACGTCACGACCGCAGAGCAGGCGAAGATCGCGGAGGACGCAGGCGCGGTTGCGGTGATGGCGCTGGAGCGCGTTCCCGCGGACATCCGCGCAGAGGGTGGCGTCGTCCGTATGGCCGACCCCGAGAAGATCGCCGAGATCGTCGAGTCGGTGTCTGTCCCGGTCATGGCCAAGTGCCGCATCGGTCACTTCGTCGAAGCCCAGGTGCTTCAGTCGCTCGGTGTGGATTACATCGACGAGTCCGAGGTGCTTACGCCCGCGGACGAATCGCATCACGTGAACAAATGGGACTTCGACGTCCCGTTCGTTTGCGGCGCGACGAACCTCGGTGAAGCATTGCGACGGATCGGCGAGGGCGCGGCGATGATCCGCAGCAAAGGCGAGGCCGGGACCGGGAACGTCGTCGAGGCCGTCCGCCACATGCGCTCGATATTGTCTGCCATGCGGAAGCTCCAGTCTCTCGGCGACGAAGAGTTGATGTCCGAGGCGAAAGAACACCGCGCGCCGTTCGAGCTCGTACGAGAGGTTGCGCGGACGGGGAAGTTGCCGGTCGTGTTGTTCACCGCCGGTGGCATCGCGACTCCGGCCGACGCAGCGCTGATGATGCAACTCGGAGCGGACGGCGTCTTCGTCGGTTCCGGCATCTTCAAATCCGGCGACCCCGCGACGCGCGCTCGCGCGATCGTGGAAGCGACGACGCACTTCGAAGACGCAGACATCATCGCCAAGGTGTCGCGCGGTCTCGGAGACGCGATGGTCGGCATCAACATCGGAGACATCCCCGAGCAGGAGCGGCTCGCGACCCGCGGCTGGTGATGTCGCGGTGAAAGTCGGGGTCCTCGGCCTTCAGGGAGACGTGCGGGAGCACTGCACGGCCCTCGACGGCGCGGGCGCGACCCCCGTTGTCGTGAAGACGGCGGACTCACTCGCGTCGGTCGACGCTCTGGTGATGCCGGGCGGTGAGTCCACGACCATAGGCAAGCTCCTCGATCGCTTCGAACTGCTCGAGCCGCTGCGGGACCGCGCCGAGTCCGGCATGCCCCTCTACGGCACGTGCGCGGGAGCGATCCTGATGTCGAAAGAGATCGCGGGTCCTCACGACGCGCCATTCCGCGTCCCGGTCCTCGACGTCGTCACGCGACGAAACGCGTACGGACGCCAGGTCGACTCGTTCGAGACGGATATCGCGGTGCGGGGGCTCGACGAGGCGTTCCGCGCCGTGTTCATCCGCGCCCCCGTCTTCGAGGACGTCGGTGACGCTGTCGAGATCCTGGCATCGGTCGACGACCGTGCCGTGCTCGTACGTCAGGGGCGTTTCCTCGCGTCGACGTTCCATCCCGAGATGACCGGCGACAATAGGGTCCACGAACTGTTCGTCTCGATCGTCAGAGGTGCGTTGTGAAAGCTAAGAGCGAGGGGGGTGCGGGGGGAATAGGCGGCCGCAGGCCGGCGACCCCCCCGGAATGAAATGAGCGGCCATAGCAAATGGGCCACGATCAAGCGGAAGAAGGGCGCGAACGACGCGGCGCGCTCCAAGATGTGGGGCAAACTGCTGCGCTTCGTCGAAGTGGCAGCGCGCGAGGGCGGCGGCAACCCCGACGGCAACCCGACATTGGCAACGGCGATCCAGAAAGCGAAAGCCGCGTCGGTTCCCAACGACAACATCGACCGAGCGATCAAGCGCGGCACGGGGGAGCTAGAAGGCGAGGCCTACGAGGAGACGTCGTACGAGGGCTACGGTCCCGGCGGCGTTGCCATCCTCGTCAACTGCCTGACGAACAACCGGAACCGAGCCGCGCAAGATGTCCGCAGCGCGTTCACCGGCAAGGGCGGGAAGCTCGCCGAGCCCGGAGCGGTGTCGTGGATGTTCGAAGCCAAAGGAGTCGTTGTCGTCGACAAAAGCGGCACCAGCGAGGACGACGTGTTCCTCTTGGCCGCGGATGCCGGCGCCGAAGACGTGCGGGGGTCGGAAGAGACGATCGAAGTCATAACTCCTCCCGATGCGTTGAAGGCGGTACGTGACGCGCTGGTGGAAGCGGGCGTCGAGGTCGAGTCGTTCGAGCTCACGCAGGTCCCCAAGACCACGATCGCTCTCGAGGAGTCGGATGCGAAGAAGGTCCTCGGTCTCATCGAACACCTGGAAGAGCTCGACGACGTGCAAGATGTGTATGCGAACTTCGACATCTCCGACGACGTACTAGAAGCGGTGGCGTCGTGACCGGATCGTTGCCCGAGAATCCTCGTCTTCGCGAGATCGCGATCGAGCTCGAGAAGACACGCGGGGCCGCCGCGCTCCACGACCGCGACCGCAACCTTGTGTGGGTTTCCAGTGAGCTGAAAGCGTTGATCGGCGAGTACGACGAGGACAAGCTCGGATACGGCCGCCACGCGCTCGAGGCGTACCTGAGTCCGACGTGGGGCGATCGCGTCACGGATGACACGAAGATGCACTTGTTCCAGCACCTGCCCTACATGATCGCGACGACGCCCGGTGGCAAGGAGAGGATCAAGCAGATCTTCCTGCACGCGCTGCGGACGTACCCCGACTGCCTCCCCGAGGATCTCGACCCCGCGACGCTCTCTGAAGAAGCCATCTCGGAATTCATCGACGGTTTCGAACCCGTCGAACCATCCCCCGTCTTTACCTTGACGATGGAGTTCCTCGACCGGGACCTTCCGCCGATGCCGATCACCGAGGTGTGCATCCAGCTGAACGACCACGACGGCACGCCGATCGGCATAGCGATGCTGTACGACCCGGGCCTTCCGGCGCGGGTCCTCGCGATGCTCGCGCGCGGGGACGAAACGATGTACACGCGAATGGCGAACCTTGCCGACCCGGGGAAACATCGCGCCGCTATCCTCTTTGCGGACCTGCAGGGTTCGGCCGGGCTCTCGCGGCGGCTCCCTAGCGCGATCTATTTCCAACTCGTGCGCGCGATGACGACGGCGACCGACGAAGTCATCATCAAGCACCACGGCATCGTGGGAAAGCACGCCGGCGACGGTGCTACGGCGTTCTTCCTCGCGGACGAGCTCGGTTCTGCGTCGGCGGCAGCGCGCGCTGCGATCGAAGCCGCTCGCGCCATCGGTAGTGCCGTGGGGACCGCGGCGAAGGAGATCGCCGACGAAACCGGGCTCATCGAGGCTTCGGAGTGTCTCGTCAACGTCGGTCTGCACTGGGGCGCAACCCTTTACATGGGCCAGCTCGTCACCGGCGGTCGCCTGGAGGTCACGGCCCTCGGCGACGAGGTCAACGAATGCGCGCGCATCCAAACTGCAGCACGCGACGGCCAGGTACTCGCGTCCAAATCACTGCTCGAGCACCTCGAACGCGACGACGCGGCCGAACTTCGGGTCAATCCGGATCTCATGCTGTACCGGACTCTGTCGGAGATCCCCGGAGCCCCGGAGAAGTCCGTGAAGGATGCCGGCGGCATCCCCGTGACCACCCTGTAGCCGACGCTCGGTTGGTCAGGACATGCCGATGTCGTGGTCGCGCATCAGATCGCTGACGGTGATGTCGTAATCCCACTTGTCGCCGTACCAGTCCGGGACCGACGTCTCGGCGTCGATGTCGAGACCCGCCTGCTGGTTGAGGGCGACGACTATGTCGGGGTTCGACGTTGCTGGTTGTGGTGTGTCGATACGTGACCCGTCCGGTCGGAAGAACTTGAGCTCAGCGCCGTCACGCCTCATGTCATAGCCATACTCGTGAACCGCGCGGTGATGAGCCGGACAGAGCAGCGCGAGGTTGCTGAGCTTCGTTTCGCCGCCGTGTGCCCAATGGTGCATGTGATGCCCTTCGAGCCGCATCTTGTTCGTACACCCGGGAAACTTGCACCAGCGGTCGCGCGCCTCAAGTGCACGCCTGATCGGTGTCGGGATCGAACGGGTCTTCCGGCCGACGTTCAGGATCTCTCCGTCGCGCTCGAGCGCGGTCACGATGTCACAGTCGCATCCGAGGCGCCGGATCGTCTCCGGAGGCAACGAGGCCCCATCGTCGAGGCCGCTTCGACCGAGTAAGTCGTCGTTCACCAGTGTCGTCGCATCGACGTGGACCATGACCTGGTAACGGTCGCTGTTGCGCTTGCGTTCGCGGAGGTCGCCGAGCGCGGCTCCGGCGAGCGCGACCAGAGCGTCGGCTCGGCGACGGGAGTAGTCGGACGTCATCTGGCTGTCGAAGAACCGTTGCCGCGCGTCTTCCTGTTCTTGTACGGCTCGCGAGTCGCGCTGGTCGAGTTCGGGAGTGTTGAACGCCTGTTCGCCGAGGTCTTCGAGGATCTCGACGGCGTGCTTTTCTTCCAACGGTTCAGCGGAACACCCTTCTTCTTCCAGCTGCGATTCCAACGCTTGCAGCGCCTTCTTGATGACCGCTCCTTCTTCGGGCGAGAGGCGGCCATTGATCACGAAGGAACCGTCTTCGTCGAAGTAGTACGTGAGGTGGCGCGTCAGCTGCCGCCGCTTGGCATCGTTCAATTCTTGGGCTCTCACCGCTCCCCGGAAGGCACGCACCATGCCCTCCAACTGTTCCGCGGGAGCCGAGCGGGCAAGTTCCACTAGGTGCTCTTCGTTGTCGGGCAACGCTACGCGGGTCAGCGCCCGAACTTGCGAGAAGCTGAATCGTCCCGCCTCGAATTCCCGTTGAATCCGAGGGAGATCGACCAGACTCCGCGCCACTCGGAGATGCTCGCGGGCGGCCCGCATACCCAGGCCGCAGCGCCACGACAGCCACTGCGCACAGGACTTGCAGTCCCAGTCGGCCCACGCCATGCGCCGGTCGTACTCGGCCACGA
>JAHWJK010000128.1 GCA_019348445.1 Actinomycetota bacterium
ATCGACTTCACGTGACGGCCGAGCATGTCGGCGATCTCCTGGTACGACTTCCCGTCGATGTAGAGCTGCAGAACTTCGGTCTCGAGCTCGGACAACAATCGGGCCATCGACGACTTGATGTTCGAGATCTCCTCCGACGAGATGACGAGCTCGGCAGGATCGTCGATCTCGGTGCCGACGAGAGCTTCCTCCAACGACCGGCTCTCGCTCTCGTCCGCGTTGGTCGACGACGCCTTGTTCAGCGAGACGTACGAATTCAGTGGGATGTGTTTCTGCCTCGTCGCGGTCTTGATCGCAGTGATGATCTGACGCGTGATGCAGAGTTCGGCGAACGCGCGGAAGGCGGTGTTCTTCTCGATGTCGAAGTCGCGCACCGCTTTGAAGAGACCGATCATCCCTTCCTGAACGATGTCTTCGCGGTCCGCCCCCGCAAGGAAGTAGGTACGAGCCTTGGCCCGCGCGTAGTGGCGGTAACGGTTCAGAAGGGTCTCGAGCGCGCGCTCATCGCCCGCTCGAGCTTGATCTACGAGACCCTCATCGGAGACGTTCACCAACGTCTCGTTCGGCATCGTTCTCCCCCGCTTGGCCTCTGGCCCTGTTGTGGTTCGCCGAGTTGCTTGCCTCGCCTGCACCTGGGCCCGAGGCCTCACAGGGTATCGGAATGGCCCCTCCGGCGGCGGGCAAGCTCGAACATCACGATCGCCCCCGCAACGGCGACGTTGAGCGACGACAGCCGTCCCGAGGACGGGATCGATACGACGGCATCGCACCGCTCCCTGATCGTTGGCGATATGCCGCGGTCCTCGGCGCCGAGCACGATGCCAACCGGAGGTTCCAACAGCTCGGAAGACCAGATGTCGTCGGCGGCGTCCTCATCGAGGCCGAGGATCCACAGCCCGGCTTCCCGGGCGGCGTCGACGGCGCGGCCGAGGTTGCCTTCCCGCGCCACCGGAACGACCTCGGCCGCCCCGGCCGACACCCGCCTGACGGCCGATGTCACGCCGACCGATCGGCGGGCCGGCAGAACCACGCCCGTGAACCCCGCTCCGTCGGCGCTACGAAGGAGCGACCCAAGGTTGTGCGGATCGGTGACCCCATCGAGGAAGAGAAGAGCGGGCGCGGGCGCCTTCAGGAGGTCGTCGAGCGGTGTGTACCGGAAACGGCCGGTGATCGCCACGATGCCCTGATGGTTGAGACCACCTGCGAGCCGGTCGATCTCCGACTTTGGTGCCGTCCGCATCGGGATGCCGAGCGCATTCGCCCGCTTGCGGATCTCAGAGATCGTCTTGGACGCCGCTACGTGTTCGCCGACAACGATGCGTTCCGCGGTGCGTTCGGCTCGCAAGAGCTCTAGGACCGGTTGACGACCGGCGAGGATCGACGAATCGTCTGCGCCGCTGCGCTCGTTAGCCACCGAGGCGCCAGCGCGTGCCGGCCGGTGTGTCTTCGAGCGCGATCCCGAGCTCGAGGAGTCGGGCTCGGATCGCGTCGGCGCGATCGAAAGCCTTCTCCTTCCGAGCCTGTTCGCGAAGGTCGATCAGGTATTCGACCAATCCCGCCACTAGTTCGCTATCGGCTGCTTCGGCCGCGAAAGAGAAACCGAGCACGTTCGTCATCTCTAAGAAGACACGGACATGCTCGATGAGGTCCTTTCTTGCTGCGTCCTCGTTCCGTTGTGCAGCTTCGAGAAGTCGGTTCCCCTCCTTGACGATCTCGTGAACGGCAGCGAACGCTCCTGCAGAGTTGAAATCGTCGTCGAGCGCGTCGACCAGTCGCGCTACGAAACTCTCCGGACCTTCGGACGCGATCGGCTCGGTCATCGGGCGGCGCGGTTCGCTTTCGACCTCCGGCATCTCCTGTCCCAATAGATGGGCAGCCGCGTCGTAGAACGTCTTCCATCGTTCGTAAGCCTGTTCGGCGTCTCGCAAGGACTCCTCGGAGAAGGACGGTTGTGCTCGGTACGACCCCGCGAGGGCCCAGTAACGAACGCTCTCGCCGGATTGCCGCTCGAGGATGTCCTTCGCCAACACGAAGTTTCCCAGCGACTTCGACATCTTCTCGTCTTCCATCTGAACGAGACCCGCGTGCAGCCAGTGCCGGACGAACGGTTCTTGGCCTGCGAATGCTTCGGCTTGCGCGATCTCGTTCTCGTGGTGCGGAAAGATGAGATCGGTAGCGCCGCCGTGGATGTCGAACCCCATGTCCAGATACTTGGTGGACATGACGGAGCACTCGATGTGCCATCCGGGTCGGCCGGGCCCCCACGGCGACTCCCACGAAGGTTCACCCTCCTTTGCCGCCTTCCACAGCGAGAAATCGAGAGGGTGCCGCTTGCCCGCGTGAGGTTCGATGCGCTCACCGGCACGCATGTCCTCGAGCGTGCGGCCCGACAACTTCCCGTAACCCTCGAAGCTCTCGACCGCGAACCACACATTGCCGTCCGCCTCGTACGCGAAGCCCTTCTCGATGAGCGACGCGATGGTGTCGATCATGTCTGGGATGTGATCGGTCGCGCGCGGAAGGATGTCTGCCGGACGCGCGCCGAGCCCGGCCATGTCCCGTTCGAATGCAGCCGTGTACTTCTTTGACACCGCGTCCGGCGGGATCTTCTCGAGATTCGCCCGTTCGATGATCTTGTCGTCGACATCGGTGTAGTTCATGACGTATGTCACGTCGTACCCGCGGTAGGTCAAGTACCGACGGATGAAGTCGAACCACAATGTCGTTCGAGCATTCCCTATGTGGATGTAGTTGTAGACGGTCGGCCCGCAGTAGTACATCGCGACGCGACCTTCATCACGCGTCTCTAATGGAACGGTTCGCTTGGTTAGAGAATCGTGAACGCGGATCGCCATGCCGGGACCCTATGGGTTTTTGAGCACGATGGCGTCGAGCAAGACGGTCGCCATCGCGGCGATGCCCTCACGCCGGCCCGTGAAACCGAGGCCGTCGGTCGTCGTTGCTTTGACCGACACGAAGGACTGGTCGATCTGAGTCGCGGTCGCGATGTTGGCGATCATCTCGGCCTTGTACGGCGTCAGTTTCGGTCCCTCTGCGATGACGGTCGAATCGATGTTCCCGATCACCCACCCGGCATCGCGGGCGGCTTCAGCCGTCGCGCCCAGGATGACGAGGCTCGATGCCTGCTCCCACTTCGGGTCGTTCGGGAAGAGGCTGCCGAGATCACCGAGCCGCGCTCCACCGAGGATCGCGTCGGCGATCGCGTGGCACAACACGTCGGCGTCGGAGTGACCGGCCAAGCCGGGACCCTCGGGAACCTCGACACCCCCGAGGATCAACGTACGGGTCGGATCGAAGGCGTGAACGTCGAATCCAGAGCCGACCCTCATGCCAACCGGGTCTCGATCATCGCTTCGACAACCGAGAAGTCTTCGGGGAAAGTCACTTTGAGATTGTCTCGCGTCCCCGGGACGACCCTGATCGTGCGTCCGTAACGCTCGACCAGCTGCGACTCGTCGGTCCCCACGAATGCATCCGCATGAGCGCGCTCGTGCGCGGCACGTAACACGTCGGTTCTAAATGCCGCCGGGGTCTGTGCGCGCCACAGAAGTGAACGATCGATCGTCTCCGAGACGAGATCGCCGTCGCGAACGAGCTTGAGGGTCTCGTCGACCGGCACTGCGGCAACGACGGCATCGGTGGAGTCGTCGAGCGCGGCGACCACGCTCTCGACGAGAGCAGCAGTTGCCATGGGACGGGCCGCATCGTGCACCACCACGATCTCGCTGGTCACGACTTTCAGTCCGTTCCACACCGAGTCCTGGCGCGTCGCCCCTCCGGCGGTCAGAACGACACCGTCGGGAGCTTCCGCGCTCGCAAGCTCCATGAGGTCGTCTGGAACGACGAGGACCACGGGCGAGCACCCTGCCTGTGTCACTGCGTCCACCGCCCACAGGAATAACGCGCGTCCGCCCAATCGGATGAACTGCTTGGGGCGGTCCGGAGACGTGCCTGCTCTCTCGCCGCGCCCGGCGGCAGGGACGATCGCCGCAGGAGTTGAAGGAAGAACGGCTATCCGAGGACCTCGTCGAGCATCTGCTCGGCTTCTTCCTCGTTGCAGTTCTTCGAGAAAGTGAGCTCGGACACGAGGATCTGTCGAGCTTTCGTGAGCATCCTCTTCTCGCCTGCCGCTAGACCCTTCTCCTTGTCGCGCTGATGCAGGCTCCGTACGACGTCCGCGACCTGATAGATGTCGCCAGACCGGAGCTTCTCGACGTTCGCTTTGAATCGACGCGACCAGTTAGTGGTGTTGGTCGTCGGCTCTTGCTTCTTCAGCACTTTCAACACCTTCGGCACTTCCTTGGAAGGCGTGACCTGACGCAATCCGACTTCTTCGGTGGAGTCGACGGGCACCATCAGGGTGAGCTCGCCGTAAGCAAGCTTCAAGATGTAGTACTTGCGTTTTTCTCCGAACAGTTCTTTCTGTTCGACGCTCTCGATGATCGCGGCGCCGTGATGGGGGTAAACGACCTTGTCACCTACGCGGAAACTCACTCGGTGTCGTCCTCCTGCAGCGTTAGTAAGCCGTGACGGCCCGAAAAGAAATGACTACGCGTACGCAGCGTGCGCGCGTCTCTGAAACCAATTCTAGCACAGCGAGCATCAAGTCAT
>JAHWJK010000036.1:0-10051 GCA_019348445.1 Actinomycetota bacterium
ACGTGGAAACGCAAGGCGCCGTTCCCGTCGATGGGCCTGCTGTGGATCGACAACGCCACCGTCGAAGGCGAGATCTTCCCGATCTAGCCGTGCGCCGACGATTACTACTTGGGTTCCTCCGACCGCCGCCACACGTAGGCCTTCAGCTGCGGTTGAACGCGGGCGGATATTCGACGAGCGCGACCGTTCCATCGCCGGCCTCCGCAACAGCATCATCAACCGTTGGCGTCGTATCGAACCCAAGGTGGGCCGGGATCGACGGGTCGTCTGCCCCTGCGACGATGACGCGGCCCGCATGGCGCAGGCGTTTCAGCGGATACAGCGCCATGATCCCGTGGACCGGGTGGAACGAGTTGTGGTGGCGGTACCGCTCGATGTAGTCGCCTCGTCGAGCGAAGCGTGGTTCGAATTCGTGTCTCGCCTCGTCCGGATCGAGGGTCTGTGGCAGCACCGTCTCCCACACCTCCCGGTACGACGCGTGATGCACGTCGTCCCACCGATCCCGGCACGTGGTCGCCATGACTACGGTGCATCCGGGTTTGCCTAACGCCTCGATCACGCCCCCGAGGTAGCCGAGCCCGGTCGAGATCAGATCCAGGATCGGGTTGTTGTGCGAGTACGCGGCATAGGGGCTCCAGTCCGGGACCCCGTAGACGACCGTATCGACTGGTTCTTCCACGAGATCCCGTCGATTGGGCTGATGCGCTCGTAGCGTCTCGAGGACGGCTGCACGCGTTGCGCCGACGGTGCCCCCGAAGACCGTATGCACGGCCAGAGGATTCGCTAGAACGGTCTCCAGTTTGAAGATGCGTCGCGTTCCGAGCGCAGCGTCCACCACGCTCCCCATCTCATCGAGGATCTCGTGCATCCGGTTGCGGTCGAGCGACATGCTCATGATGTCCGGCGTGTGGTGGTGGTGGATAGAGCGGTAGCTCGATAGGCCGACACAGATCGACTTCCAGCCGCCGGAGAATGCTCGCATCGTCGAGCAGTTGAGATAGATCGTGAGGTCGGAGCCGGTGACCGCGGTGCTGATCTCTACGTCATGTCCCGACGCGGTCGTTCCCAGATGTTGCAGCCCTGCCTCGTCCTCCGCGTCGTGACAACGCAGTCTCGAAGAGTGTCGAGCGACGAACTCGTGGCCGATGAGTTTCGCAAGTTCCTCATGCGTCAACTTGCGGTGCAATGCGTTCGCGCACACGAGTGAGATGTCTTCTTCGCGGACGCCGGCGTTCTCGACTTCTGCGACGAGCATGGGAAGAGCCGTCGACCACAACGGTGCGTAACAGGGGACGGTGGCATCGTCGAACGCGATCGTCACTCTGTCGCCGCGCTTCACCAGAGCCCGGAGGGGAGGCGTGTCGAGCGGTTCGTCCATCGCGTGACGGATCACGCCCGCGAGATCGTCGGTCGTCGGCAGGCCGAGCGAAACGCCGGGCGATACTGTGACCGCGTTCTGTGGCAACCGGACCGTTTCGAACCGATCCCCGCAGACGATCTGGGCTTCTGTCACTCGTCCAGGACGCGCTCGATCCACTGGAACGGGTCGCGGATCTCCGCCAGCGTCGGCAGATTGTCCGGCGCCTCCCAGATCGCGTTGAGGGCCGCGACACCGCGCAGTTCGACCACCGCGTTGCAGAACGTCACGCCGGCGTCGTCGAGGGCCGGGTCGAGCGTCATCCCGAGCATCGCTCGCAACATCGCGCGGCCTTCGGTAGGCGATGCCTCACGCCTCCGCATCCCCTCTTCGATACGGACGGTGTCACCAACGAACTGAGGGCCCACCGCCCTCGCGACGTGGCGCGAGTAGCCCTCGAAGATCGCGGTAAAAGCGCGCAGCACCTCCAGCGCTTTCGCATGCCGTGGCGTCTGCACGAGCGGCAGCATCTCTCCGCTGTCGAATCCTTCTTGGAGCGCTTCGGGACCGCGGGACTGGAGATCGGCCAGACGCCTTTCGAGGTCGGACGCGTCGATCTCCAGAGAGTCGATGAGTTCGACGAAGAGCGAGCGCCGGTAGCGATCGGCCCATGGTGTGGCCCGCGCGATGGTGTGGCGAGCAACGTCGTCTAGGACAAGCCATCTGCGGAAGGTGTCGCGGTCGAGTCCATATTCGTGGGCCACGGAGTCCACCGTCGAGACGACGAAGAACAGGTGGGCATCGTCGTCTCGCGGGATGCCCGGGTCGTAGCGACCGAGCGCGTCGCGCGCGAGCTGGCCTATCAGAGTTCCGGCTTGCATCCCTAGCAAGAGCGGTGCGATTTGCCCCATGACGGTCCCCATCGGGTTGACGTCGTCCCCTCGCCCCGACGCGAACGAACTGACCTCAGAGCTGAAACGCGACGCGATGTGGTTCAGGAGCCAGGTCCATCCTGCGATCGTCGAGTTGACCCACTGTCTCCTTGTGATGACCTCGCTCCGAGCCGGTTCTTCGATCGGCACGCGCGTGTACCCGGCGACGACGAATTCCGCCTCGCGCACCGCGTCGGCTACGACTCCGGCAGCGTCGGCGTCGATGTGGTCCGACGCGTCCTGATTCAGGGCGTTCGCGACCTGTCGCGCGATCTCGAGGTTTATCGGGCCCTGACTCGACGCGAGGATCTTCTGTATCTCGCGGAACAGGGGGATGTCGCCCATCGGGTCGTGGCTCATGCTTCCAACCTAGTCGCATACCCTGACTCGATGGCAACAGCGTCGCTGACCGTAGCCGTCACCGGGGCTGCGGGATACCTCGGAGGACGCCTCATCTCCGGTCTCTGCAGCGACGATTCGATCGCAAAGGTCCTAGGTTTCGACGTTCGGGTCCCGGAGATCGCGCATCCGAAGTTCGTTTTCGACTCGATCGATGTGCGAGACCCCGCTCTCGAAGCACGTTTCGAAGGTGTTGATGTCGTCGTCCACCTGGCTTTCGTGATGGATCCCATCCATGACGAAGCCACGATGCGCGATATCAACGTCAACGGCAGCCAGAACGTATTCAGGGGTGCAGCCAAAAGCGGCGTCAAGAAGATCGTTTACACGTCGTCGGCGCTCGTATACGGAGCTCATCCCGACAACGACTTTCGTCTCACGGAAGACTCGCCGCTCCGGGCGAACCTCGACTTTTCTTATGCGGCTCACAAGCTCGAGGTCGAGTACGTCGTTCGCGAGATCCAGGACGCGTTCCCGGACGTGAACTTCGTGATCTTCCGACCCGCGATCGTTTTCGGCCCGAACGTCGACAACGCGTGGTCGCACGCGATGGAGTTTCCTCTCCTGTTCACGGTGCGCGGCTATAAGAGCCCACTGCAGTTCGTTCACGAGGACGACGTCGCCAGGGCGCTACATCTCGCGGTGACCGGGAACCTGGAAGGTCCCTACAACGTCGCGCCCGACGACTGGGTCGATCACGACGATCTCTTGTCCTTGAGCGGCCGGCGTTCGGTCCAGGTCGCCGAGCCGGTCGCGTTCTCCCTGGTCGACCGCATGTGGGCGATGAAGATGGCCGAGGCTCCCTCCGGGATGTTGCATTACGTCATGTATCCATGGGTCGTGTCGTCACAGCGGCTCAAAGAGGCAGGATTTACCTTCACGCGCACGAGTCGGGAGGTCTTCATCGAGGCCGCCGAACGAGCGTCCGCGTTTGTCCGGTTCGGGCGCCGGCGAGTGAAACGCGCAGATATCAACAAGGGCTTCCTCGCGGGCGCAGGCGTGATCGGAGCATTAGTGAGCTTGAGAACCGCGAAAAAACGTTTGTCCGCGGCACAATAGAAGCAGGACCGGTCGGTTTAAGAATCGAATAGCTGGATAAGGCAGCGGACGCTCGACGACGAGTGTCTGTTAGCCTCGAAACATCGAGTCGGTGTGTGCGTGGACCCGCTCGAGTACCGGGCCATACGGTCCGTGTCGCGGATAGGGCAATCGAAGTTGTGGAGGCAGACGCGCATGATCTACATCGTGATCATGCTCCTGGTCGCGGGAGCAGGCATCGGAAGCTTGTGGGCACAACAGCGACGCCAGCGCGCGCATCTCGAGACATCAGAGAGTTTCCGTTCGAGTCTCGAGAAGATCGCGCCGCACGCGAACCCTGGCCCGTTCCGACGCGCCGCGAATGCCGGACGCCGCCCTGCGGGACGACGTCAGGTTGGTCGTCCCGTCCCGCTCGATCCCGAGCGTCGTGAGGCAGCGCGAGCCCGCGTCGAGGCTCGTCGTCGCGCCGCTCTGGCGCGCGCGTACCGTCGTCCGGCGTAGCAACTACCACCGCTGAACGGCTCGACCTCTCGGGCCCGCACGTAGAGTAGGCGGCGTGGCTCGTGACCTTGCGATAGATCTCGGTACCGCAAACACGCTCGTCTATCAGCGTCAGCGCGGCATCCTCTTTTCGGAACCCACCGTTCTCGCGCTGAACAAAGAAACCGGCGCCGTCCTCGCGATGGGCGAAGAAGCGTGGCAGATGATCGGCCGGACGCCGGGGTACATCGTCGCGGTTCGACCGCTGAGATCGGGCGCTATCTCCGACTTCGACGTCACCGAGAAGCTCATCCGCCTGATCCTGCAGCGTTCGGGGGTCAACCGTCTGTCTCGTCCGAAGGTCCTCGTGTGCGTTCCTTCGGCTTTGACCGAAGTGGAGCGTCGTGCGGTCGAGGAAGCGACGCTCTCGGCGGGAGCGCGGTCCTGTTACCTGATCGAAGAGCCTCTCGCCGCCGCGATCGGTGCCGGTCTTCCCATCCACGAACCCGTCGGAAACCTCATCGTCGACGTCGGCGGTGGCACGAGCGAGGTCGCGTTGATCTCGATGGGTGGGATCGTGACGAACACCGCGGTGCGGATCGGTGGCTTCGATATCGACGCCGCGATCCAGAACTGGGTACGGCGGGAGTACACGATCGCCATCGGCGAGCGGACCGCCGAACGCATGAAGATCTCGATCGGATCCGCGTTCCCCTTGGCCGAGGAAAAGAAAGCGGAACTGAGGGGCCGCGACCTCGGGACGGGGCTCCCGAAGAACATCCTCATCACTTCGGAGGAGATCCGAGAAGCGATAAACGAGCCGGTGAAGGCGATAGTCACCGCGGTTATCGAGTGCATCGGCGCGTCTCCACCCGACCTCGTCCAGGACGTGCTCACTAACGGCATCACCCTGGCCGGCGGCGGCGGCATGCTTTCGGGGCTCGACATGCTCTTGTCACAGCAGGCGGAGGTCCCGGTCCACGTCACGAAGCAACCGCTCGAAGCTGTGGTTCTGGGCGCCGGGAAGTGCCTCGACGCGTTCGACAGCTTGAAATCGATGTTCCTCGCCGGTTAGCGGCGACAGCGACCTAGGCTCGAGGCGTGCAACAACCAGGCTGGGATCTTCCGGATCCTCCCGGAGTCACGCCGGTCCGCGGGTTCAACCCGCTCCGCTGGGTCATCCTCGGCCTCGCCGGCATCCTTCTCGTCTTCCTCGCGTTCTACGTCCCCATACCGATCCTGTACGAGTACCTCCCCGGCCCCGCGCCGAAGGTTGACAGCCTCATCACGATCGACGGTGCTCGGACCTATTCGTCGGAGGGATCGTTCCGGCTCACGACCGTCACTGTGGAGACTCAGGTGACCTTTGCCGAATGGGTCGCGAGTGGTTTCGACCCGCACAGTGCCGTTGTCACTAGAGATCAGGTGACCGGTGGCCAGAGCCTCGAACAGTTGCAAGAAGAGCAAGAGGCGCAGATGGATGCGTCTAATCATGCGGCGACACAGGTCGCGCTCTCCGAGTTGGGTATCGCAACCCCCGAAGGAGACGGGGCGCGTGTCGTCGCCACGCTCCAGGGGAGGCCGGCGGACGGTGTGCTGAAGGAGAGCGACGTGATCCTGCGGATAGGAGGTGACAAGGTCGACACGGTTTGCGACGTAGGTCGCGAGATCGCCGAGTTCGACGTAGGCGATCGGATAAACCTGACTGTTCGTCGTGACGGAAAGGTAAAGACGGTATCGCTCGAGACCGTTGCCAACCCACAGGATCCGGCGTCTCCGTTCATCGGCATCGCGATGGAGGAGGTCAATTACCGGTTCAAGCCGGGACTCGACGTGGATTTCGATCCCGGTGAGATCGCGGGACCGTCGGCCGGGTTGATGTTCGCTCTGCAGATCTACGACCAGTTGACGCCGGACGACCTCACTCATGGGCATCAGGTCGCCGGCACGGGTGAGATCGCGTGCGACGGGGGCGTCGGTCCGATCGGCGGCGTCGAACAGAAAGTCGCAGGCGCCGCGCGCGAGGGGGCCGAGATCTTCCTGGCCCCCACTCTCAACGCGAAGGCAGCGAGAGCGGCCGCGGGCGACGACATACAGGTGGTGTCCGTCTCGACGTTCTCCGACGCGGTGGAGTTCCTCGAAGCCCTGGAATAGCCCTCGGTCGCCACGGCCGAGGCACCCAACCGTGCGACACTGAGCCGGAGATGGTCGAGAGCTTCCTCGCCGTGCCGCTCCACTTCACAACGGAGTTCCTCGGCTTCCTCGTGATGGCGGGGGCCGCGGTGCTCCTCTTCTCGCGTCCCGAACTCATCCCCGGCGAATCGTCGAACCGGATCACTGCCGGGATCGGGTTCGCGCTCCTCGCGGCAGGGCAGGTCGCCCACGGCGGTGGGTTCGAGAACTTCGAAGTCGACGGCGCCCAGCCCTTGGTGGTTCTTCGGACGGTCGGGTTCCTCTTGATCCTCGTCGGGGTGACCGGTGGCCTGCGTATCTCCGCGGGAGCCGTTGCGGCGTGGCGGGTCGAAGAGGTCTGGATGCTGGCGCCTGCCGTCGCCGCGATGCTCGTCGCCGCGGTCGCGTTGAGAGGGTCGCGCGGCGCGGGGCCGAAATCGTTGCGTCGTCTCAGCCTGGGCGCATTCCTGTTCGGGCTAGGGCAGGTGGCCGGTTCCGCGGCGCCGACCGCGGAGTTCGGTGCCGGCGTCGTGTCGGTACCTGCCTATGTCGAACACGGCCTAGAGGCCGCCGCGTTCCTCGCATTCGCCGCATGGCTCCGGACCGCAGCGCGCGCCAGCATCAGGACCAGGTTCGTGACCGCGTTCGCGGCCCTTCTGGTTGCCGTCGTGCTCGCATTGGCGTCCGCGCTCACCGGCGTGATCTCTTCGAACGTGCAGGGGGCGGAGCTCGCCGACGTCAAGGCGCAGGTGCGCGAGCACCTGGGTGAGATCCGCGAAGAGACCGAGGACCTCAAGCATGACGTCGAGGCGCTATCCGAGCTCGTTCGCAACGACGTGACCACCGGTCCGACGAATCTCGCTCCCCTTGCGCGCGCAGCGAAGGCGGAGCAGATCTTCGAATTCGACTTCGTCTTCTTCATGACGCCCCGCGGACGTTTGCTCGGTTACGCGGCGGACCGACCGCTCGCCGATCCCGACGCGAAGCCGAAGCCGTTGGATGAGGCCGATGTCGCTCGGATCCTGGGGTCCGCGGTCATCGACCAGGTCGTCCGGAACAACGCGGTGGTGTCGGCGAGTCCGGCGCGCGTCGGCGGAACGTCGATCGCGATCGTCGCCGCGCACGAGATCACGGATCCGGACGCGCCCGCTCGTCGCGTCGCGATCGTGGCGGTCGGGAAATATCTCGATGCGCTGACGACCGAAGGATTCAAGCCTGGGTTCGCGTCGATCGTCGTTGATGGAGAGGCCATCGCCAGCGAGCTCCCCGGCAAGGCTGCTGCGAACGAGCTCGTATCTCCCGAAGTAGCCGCGCAAGTGCAGAACGGGCAACTCGTCTCCGAACAGACGGTGTTCGGCGGTAAGTCCTACGCCACGGCGTACGGTCCGATCGAATCTGCCGGGGACGCGCCGGTCGCAACGCTCGTGGTGTCGAATCCGGCGCGCGTGATCGTCAAGGCCCGCGAGGGACTGACGGGTGTCTTGTTCATCGTAGCGATGGCCGCCGGTGCGGTGGCGCTCGTCCTCGCGTGGGTCTCCGGACGCCGGATCACGCGGCCTATACAGGAACTCACTGCGACGGCATCGGAGATCCGCGAAGGCAACCTCGAGGCGACGGCATCCGTTGCGGGAGAGGACGAGGTCGGCCGGCTTGGAGAGACGTTCAACGAGATGACCTCCTCGTTGCTTCAGTTGACGAACGACCTCAGGGATGCTGCCGTCGAGGAGCATCAGCTCCGATCGCGCATCGAAACGATCATCCAATCGATGGCCGACGGGCTGATAGCCGTCGACGCCGACAAGAACGTCCTCGCGTTCAACCGTCAGGCCGAGAACATGACGGGTCAAAGCGCAGAAGACGCACTCGGGCTTCCGGTCGACCAGGTCCTGACGGCGAAAGACTCACAGGGGAACCCGGCGCACCTACCGGTATTCGATCTCGAGCCCGGCGCCGTAGACGCGGTGTTCGTCGAGAACGCGCAGGGCAAGCCCGTTCCGGTGACGATGGTGAGCGCGCCACTTACCGCAGAAGACGGAAGCGCCATCGGCGGCGTTCTCGTGATGCGCGACATGACCCGCGAACGCGAGGTCGAGCGGATGAAGACCGAGTTCCTCTCGAATATCTCGCACGAGCTTCGGACGCCGCTGACTCCTATCAAGGGTTACGCGGAGATCTTGGGTCGTAAAGACATCCCTCCGCACAAGGTGGGGAGATTTGTGGAAGGGATCCTCGAATCGACTTCTCGCCTCGAGCGGATCGTCCAGCTGTTGGTCGACTTCTCCGCTATGGAGGCTGGTCGCCTGGAGCCGCGTTCGAAGACGATCGACATGTCGAACCTCGTACAGGAACTCGCGGGCGAGTGGTCGAGCCGGAGCGAGCGTCACGTCGTCGTCGCCGAGGTCGACCGGAGCGCCCCGGCGGTATTGGGTGACGAGCGTTTGCTCCGGCGATCGCTGGAGGAGGTCCTGGACAATGCGGTCAAGTTCTCGCCGTACGGCGGGACCGTCCGCCTCGAGGTCCGGTCCGCGAACGGCAGCGGACGTCGCGGGGTCATCGTCACCGTGTCGGACGAGGGGATCGGGATCCCCCCGGAGGACATCGACAAGGTGTTCTCGGATTTCCATCAATTGGATGGATCGGAGACGCGGGCGTTCGGCGGCCTGGGCCTCGGGCTCGCTTTCGTTCAGAGGATCGTCCAGGCCCACGACGGGAATATCACGGTCGATAGCCGCCTTGACGAAGGTACGACGGTCACGATCGATATCCCGGCGGCGGCAGATAACTAGTCCTCCAAGACCACAGAAGTAGTTCCTTTGGGCTATTCATTCTTCGTGGCTTGAGGCCTGAAAATCATCTATAGCGGATGCAACCGGACAGATTGGACACGACTTCTTGAGACTGCGGCACTACCTCTCGATCTTGCTCGCGTTCGCCGTCGTCGCCGGCGTCGTGGGGACGGTCTATCTGCGCGACTCCAGCGAGTTCGGTGACATGGAAGTTGTTGCGCTGGTCGGAGACGTAGAGATCCACCGCGGCAATAGCGTCATCGCCGTCGGTTCGTCTCCCGAATCACTCGAGCCGCAAGATGTTGTCGTCACCGGTCGTGACGGTCTTGCGAAGCTGAAGCTCGAGGACAACCGCACGATCTCGCTCCAGACCAAGACACGATTGCGTATCCGTTCGACCGATGCCGTCGAGCCGCAATCGGGGAGCATCCTGGCGGTTGCCAACGGCGCGCCGACTGAGGTCCTCTTCGATGACGTTTCGGCTCGTTTCTCTACCGCGATGTTCCGCGTCGACCGCGGGTTCGGTTCGGCGCGTGCTGCGACGCTCGACGGTCGCGCTCGTCTGGAGTCACGTGGGGAGCCACGGATCGACCTTGCGCAATTGATGCAGGTGGAGGTCGCCGCGGGTGATCTTCCGCAGAAGAGCGTTCCCTACCGCCTCAACCTCCGCGACGAATGGGACCGGGAATACCTGGCGTCCGTAGTCGAGCTGACGGAAGACCTCGACCTATTGGCAACGGGTTTCGCTCGCCAAGTAGGCAACTCTCGTCCGGGACTCTCGTACTTCTCCGAGCTCGCCGGCGCGAACGTCAACTTCATGAAGCCTTATCTCTCGCGTCCCGTCGCCGATCTACTGGTTGGATTCACGATCGCCGACAACGACCCCG
>JAHWJK010000036.1:10151-14151 GCA_019348445.1 Actinomycetota bacterium
TCGCGTCCCGTCGCCGATCTACTGGTTGGATTCACGATCGCCGACAACGACCCCGACGCGTCGCTGAAAAGATCGTTCAAGGGCGCCTTCAAGTACTTCGATCAGGGCGCGAGCTACGGCGTCGCGGCGACGCTTCTCGACGTGAGGACACGGCCGCTTGTCGCTCAGCTCGAGAGCATGATCGTCGGAACGGGCGCGGTCGCGGCCGATGGTGGAGCGGGCGAAGCGACGTTCGGCACCGCCTCGGGTACGGGACTCGCAGCATCGGATCCCACCGGAGACACGACGTTGGCGACGGACGACACCGTAAGCGGGGGAGTAGAGGGCGAGACGAGCGGCAACGTGAATGATTGTTCGAACGTCGTCGACTGTGGTGTCAAAGACGTCCAAGACCAGCTTCCGCCCGGTCCGGGCCCGAACAGCGAGCCCGAGGAAGAGGAAGACCCGCCGGATGGAACGTCGCTCCCGGGCACCGATGACTTGCTCAACGACGGCGGGCTCCTCGGGTCCAAATAATTCGGCCCCACTACTAGAGAAAGTCAGCGTTTAACCTGCCTCGCATGAGGCCCACCCCTATAGGAGCGCGCGCTCCGCGACCTCGCTCCCGGGCCGTCGTCGTCGCCGTTCTCGTCCTCCTGCTGCTCAGCTCGAACTTCATCGCCTACTTCTATACCGACCTGTTGTGGTTCCAGGAGGTGGGGCTGACATCGGTGCTGTGGAAGAGCATCACGACGCAAGCGATTTTGGGTCTGGTCGTCGGTGCTTTCGTCATGCTCGTCGTCTGGTCAAACCTCGCGATGGCGGGGAGACTCGGCCCCACGTACCGCGTTTCGGCCGCCGAACCTCAGCGCGCCGACCCCCTCGACCGATACAGAGAGGCCCTGACTCCGTACCTACGGTGGCTGCGCCTCGGAGTCGCTGCCTTCATCGGGCTCGTCAGCGGCATCGTCGCAAGCGCTCAGTGGGAGACGGTGCTGCTGTGGATGAACAAGGTCCCGTTCGGGACTCGGGATGCACAGTTCGGCAAGGACGTCGGGTTCTACGTCTTCGACCTGCCGCTGTACGCATCGGCGCTCGACCAGCTGAGCTCGATCCTCGTCATCACGCTATTGCTGGTGATAGGCGCGCACTATTTCCAAGGCGCGATCAGGCCGGACCGCGGCCTCGCCGCCATCAGTTCGGCTGCGCTCGCTCACGTCTCGATCCTGCTGGGTGCGATCGCGCTCGTGAAGGCGGCTCAGTACTGGCTTGGTCAGTACGAGTTGGCGTTCTCGCCGCGCGGAGTCGTCCTAGGGCCGAGCTACACCGACGTGCATGCGCAGATCCCGGCCCTGAAGCTGCTTGCGATCATCTCGGTCCTCTCGGCGCTGCTGTTCATCGCGAACATCTGGGCGCGACGTATCTCGTTGCCGCTTGCCGCGGTCGCGATCTGGATCCTCTTCGCGTTCCTCGCAGGTGGAGTGTGGCCGTGGGCGGTGCAGCGATTCTCGGTCCAGCCGCAAGAGCTCGTGCGCGAAGAGCCTTACATCACGCGCAACATCGCGGCGACGCGAGAAGGGTTCGGTCTCGCCGACGTCGCGAGCGAGCCGTACCCCGCGGTGAGCTCACCGGATCCACGAGAGATCGCCGCCAACCGGCAGCTCTTGCAGAACGTTCGATTGTGGGATCCGAGCGTGCTGCGTGACGCCTACGCGCAATTGCAGGCGATCCGTCCCTATTACAAGTTCCACGACGTGGACATCGATCGCTACTCGATCGATGGAGACAAACGTCAGGTGCTGATCTCGGCCCGCGAGCTGTCACACGATGACCTGCCCGAGTCATCCCAGACGTGGTCGAACCTGCGTCTCCAGTACACGCACGGCTACGGCGTCGTCTCCAGCCTCGCCAGCGAAGCCACGACGTCCGGCGCGCCTAGCTTCCTGGTCAAAGACATCCCGGGCACAGAATCGCCCGGAGCAGAGGTGCTCGAGGTCGAACAGCCCAGCATCTATTTCGGCGAGGAGTTCGAGGCCGGCGAGTATTCGATCGTCAATACCCAGCAAGAAGAGATCGACTACGCGTCCGAAGACGGGATCGTTCGCAGCCGTTACGCCGGCGAGGGCGGCGTCGAGGTCGGGAGCTTCGTGAGGAAGCTTGCGTTCGCGATACGGGAAGCGGACACGAACATGGTGCTGTCAGGGCTGATCCGAGACGACTCCCGCGTCCTCTACTACCGCAACATCCGAGACCGGGTCGCGCGCGCGGCTCCCTTCCTCGCCCTCGACCACGACCCTTACATCGCGGTCGTCGACGGACGGCTCGTCTGGATCATCGACGCGTACACGTCGACGTCGTACTACCCGTACGCCGAGAGGTTCGACACCGCCGAAAGTGTCGAGGAGTCTGCCGACGGTTTGACGGGACGGATCAATTACGTGCGCAACTCGGTAAAGGTCGTCGTCGATGCCTACGACGGAACGATGGACTTCCACATCGTGGACGAAGAAGATCCGTTGATTCGAACGTGGCGCAACGTGTTCCCCGCACTGTTCGGCGAAGAGGAACCGTCGGAGTCGCTGAGAGAACACTTCCGTTACCCCGAAGACCTCTTCGAGCTTCAGTCGCACGTTTTTCTCTCGTATCACATCGAAGATCCCGAGGACTTCTACGCGCACGAAGACGAGTGGTCGATCCCGAAGGCCGCCGCGGGCGTGGTCGAGACCGAGGAGGGCGTCCAGCTAACGACCAGCGACGAAGAAGTCGACTCGACGTATCTCCTCATCCAGTTGCCCGGAGCGACGGAACAGGAGTTCGTGCTGACGCGGCCGATGACGCCACGTGGGAAGCCGAACATGGTTGCGCTTCTCGCTGCACGATCGGATCCCGAACGATACGGAGAAGTGTTCACGCTCGAGTTCCCGCGCGACACGCTCGTTCCAGGGCCCGAGCAGATCAATATCCGGATCAACCAGGATGAAGAGATATCGCCGACCCTGTCGCTGCTTCGTCAGCGCGGCTCGGACGTGACATTCGGTTCGCTCGTGACGCTGCCGATCGCGGATTCGATCCTCTACATCCAACCGCTGTTCGTTCGAGCTGCCGAGGGCGGGATCCCCGAGCTCACCTACGTCGTCCTCATCTCGGGTGATGAAGTCGTGCTGGGCTCGACGTTCGAGGCCGCGTTGGAACAGCTGTTTGCCACCGGTGTCGACCTCGGTGACCCAACGGGGGAAGCCCCGGCCGAAGAAGAACCGACCGAAGAGGAGCCGGTGGAAACGCCGACCGGCGATCCGGAGCTCGAAGCGTTGGTGGAGCGGGCCGCGCGGTTGTACGAGCGGGCGCAGGACGCGCTTGCCGACGGCGACTTCGAGACGTACGCACGTCTGATCGAACAGCTAGGTCGTTTGCTCGAAGAAGCGCAGGAATGATCGGCACGCTCTGCCCGCGCCGCCGACTCGGTATGATGAGAGGGCAGGGTGGAGCAGTCTGGTAGCTCGCCGGGCTCATAACCCGGAGGTCGCGGGTTCAAATCCCGCCCCTGCAACCAGAACGCAGGCCAAGGGGCTGAACGTATGTTCGGCCCCTTCTGCGTTCCATTGATCGCCATATCTCTATTGAAAAGGTTCGGTCCGTAGATCATCAGCAAGAAACAGACTCTCTACGTCGGGATACTCCTTGTCGTGGCTGGAGCCGTGGCGGCAGTTGCCCTGCTCACTGGTTCGCGTCCTGAAGTCAGGCCTCCTCCCGCGTCTTCTCCTCCCTCTGCAGACTTGACCAGCGTCATGGGGATCGTCGAAGCGATCAACGCGGGAGGCATCGAGTGCATCGACGGCAAGGTCTTTGAAGAGGTCAGGACGCAGGACTCGGAGTCCGGGCTCTGCTACGTGGGGGGTCGGGAGTTCGAGATCGACATCTACGTTTATTCGTCGCCGGAGCTCCGTTCGGTCAACCTGCGCGGATTACGCCGCGTTTACGAGCGTGAAATCGTGGTGGGCTCCAACTGGTACCTCACCACTGG
>JAHWJK010000129.1:0-2776 GCA_019348445.1 Actinomycetota bacterium
GGGCGCTTGATCTTTCCGGTCGCGGTGCGCTCCAGTTCTGCAACGACTTCGATGTAGCGCGGGCATTTGAATCCCGCGAGTCGGTCGCGTGCCCACTCACGAAGGCGTTCACCGTCCAGCGGCATGTTGGGAGCCGCGACGACATGCGCTCGGACCTCTTGTCCCCACTCGTCGTGTGGCACGCCGAATACGACGACTTCCGCAACGGCAGGATGCTCGAGGAGCACCGTCTCTACCTCTTGCGGATAGACGTTGACGCCGCCCGTGATGATCGTGTCGTGTTTGCGGCCGGTCAGGAACAGGTAACCATCCTCGTCGAGGTAGCCGAGGTCCCCGACGGTGAACGCGTCGCCTTTCCACGCCGCGCGAGTCTTTGCCTCGTCGCCCCAATACGAGAATGTCTCCGCGCCCGGATCTCGGATCCAGATCTGCCCGACCTCACCGCGCTCGACTTCGTTCCCGCGGTCGTCGAGGACCAATATCTCTGCGCCGGGCACGGGGGTGCCCACGCTTCCAGGCTTCCGCAACCATTCCGCGGTCGAGATGCGCGTCGCCTGACCCTCGGTGGATCCGTAGAACTCCCATACCGATCCGTCCGGGAACAGCTCGATCGTTTTCCTCTTGGTCCCGTTCCGTATCGGCGCGCCCGCGTGCGCCAACGTGCGCATCGACGAGAGATCGTGCGCGCGCAAGATCTTCGGTTCGAGGGCGAGGATGCGTTCGAGATGCGTCGGGACGACGAAGGTCGACGTGACGCCGACCAGCTCGATCCCCGCGAGCATGCTGTGTGCGTCGAATTTCGATTGCAGTACGACGGTTCCACCGGCTTCGAGCGTGCGCATCGCGAACCGGTGCGGGGCAGAATGAGCCAGCGGCGAGCACACGAGGTGGACCTCGTCGGCGTCTAGCCCCCACAGCGACCGGAACGCGGTCGACAATCGCGCGGCGTCACGGTCGTCGACGGGATCGACCCACACACCTTTCGAACGTCCCGTTGTTCCCGACGTGTAGTGCATGGGCCTCCCGCGCGCGAAGTCGCCTAGTTCTGCCGGCTCGGCCTCGTCCAGAACGCGCTCGTACGCGTCGCCGAACGTCACGACGCGGTCGAGGACGGGGTGCTCGAGACGACGGTCGGTGAAGAGAAGCGATGCCTGAGAATCCTCGAGGACGTAGGCGATCTCGGGTTCGGTCAGCAAAGGGTTTATCGGTACGGGCACGATCCCGGCCCGTAATAATCCAACGGTTGCCTCCAGCGATTCGGGGCGATTGCCCGACAGCACGGCGACGCGGTCGCCGGTTCCGAGGCCGCCCGCTCGTGCGAACCCAGCGATCCTCTTCTGTCGTTCGTTCAGGTCATCGAACGTGATCTGTCGCGCCAGCGTCACGATCGCGGCGGCATCCGGCGTCGCCGCGGCCCAATGCGCGATCCCGGCCATCACCCAGCCGTTTCGGTCACCTCGTCACCGGGAAGCCGCACCTCGATGACCGACAGGGAGCGGGCGATCGGCGGCGAGTAGTCGGGGGGCTCTCGCTTCCACACCGCTTCGGGAACGACTTCGATAGCCGTGTCGGGTTGGAAGCCGAGCCACCTCGCAACGGCACCGATCTCGCGGAAGTACCACGCGCCCTGTAACAGACACAGGAACGGGAACAACCAGAATCCGCCCCGTTCACCGGTTACTCCAAAGGCAGCGAGACCGTAGATGAAGGTCAGCGCGATCATCCCGGCGGCATTACGAGACAGTGACGTGATGACTTGCATCCGTGTCATCGCTGCCACCTTCGGGTCCTCGACGCGGGAGCGCTTCACGTGATCGATCCGCAGGACGTAGAACCCTCCGTAAAGGCCTTGGACGATCGCGAACAAAGCGAGCAGCCGGTAGGCCCATCCGGCGGATGAGTTGTCCAGGAACCGGTTGCGTTCGAGGGTGTTCACGAACGAGTCCGGGAGCCGGGCTATGGCAACGGAAAGGATCGTGATCACGGCAGCCGTGACGAGGAAGGAGGGACGGCGTCGCTCGTAAAGGTTGGCTACCGAGGGCTCCGTCACAACCGAGAGCGTAAACCGGTATCGCCTAGCATCCGGGGCGTGACCTCGACCGATGAAGCCCTCGTGGATCGGCTCATGGCGCGCGACGAGACGGCGCTCGCGCACGTCGTCGATGTCTATGGAGGGCTCGTTTTCGGGATGGCGAGGCGAGTCCTGACGGATGCGGCAATGGCCGAGGAGGTGGCCCAGGACGTCTTCGTTGCCCTATGGCGGCGGCCCGGCGCTTTCGACGCCGAGCGCGGGAATCTGAAGGGATTCCTGCTGAGGGTCGCCCGCAACAAGGCGATCGACCTGGTCCGGCGAGAGGAGACCCGGAAGAAGGCTCGGGAGAGTCTGATCGCGGAACAGGAAGGGGAATCCAGCGGGGCCTCGGCTACCGAACAGATAGACGAGCGGCATCGGATCATGGCTGCTCTGAACGAGCTCTCGGCGCCTCAACGAGAAGCGGTGGTGCTCGCGTACTACGGGGGCCGGACCTACCGTGAGGTGGCGGAAGAGCTCGGAGTACCTGAAGGAACGGCAAAGACACGGCTGAGAGACGGGCTTGCGAAGCTTCGTGAGCTCCTCACGAGGGGTAACGAATGATGCAGCACGATGATGTGAAGGATCTCCTTGCGGCGTACGCGCTCGGCGCGGTGACGCCGGAAGAGAAGCGTGCCGTCGACGTTCACCTCATGTCGTGCGATGACTGCCGCCGCGAGGTGGCCGACTACGAAGAAGCGACCG
>JAHWJK010000129.1:2876-4604 GCA_019348445.1 Actinomycetota bacterium
CGAAGGCATCTCTCTGACCGGAGACGATGACGTCATAGCCAAAGTGGCCGGCTCACGATTCGCGATCGCCGGTGTTGACGAGGCTCCCGAAGGAAAGACCTATCAACTGTGGCTGATGCGGGGACCCGCATGCCCGTCGGTCGAACCAGCCGAATGTGAGTTGGTGAGCGCGGGCACCTTCGACGCCGAGGATGGGGTTGCACTTGTCGAGCTCGAGCGTTCCGCGGGGGACTGGGAAGACGCGGCAGTAACGGTCGAGCCGGAGGAAGGCTCCGACGTACCCACGACCGACCCGTTCGTCGATTCGCTGTAACAACTTCCAAATATCGCGGTTTTAGACTGCCTATCGATGAACGTGCGCGAGACGATCGTCGCCGCGCTGCGTCGGGATCCGGAACTCAAGCCGCGGCTGACGGAGGCGTTGCGTTCGCGGATCGATACCGCAGACGGCCGGATCTCCACGTTCGTTCAGGCGGCCGAGGCTTTGACTCCGATCATCGAAGACGCGGTCAGGAAAAGACCGTCTCGTCTCGGCACCCTCGGTCTGAAGAGCGCTCACCTGCTCGCCAACCTAACGATCGATGACGATGCGTCTAACGACAAGCTCGCGAACATCGCCGCTGGTGGGACGGTCGGCATCGTCTTCGTAGACGTTGCGGGATTCACCCGTTTTACCGCGACGAAGGGTGACGAGGCTGCCATCGCATTACTGACGAAACTCGAAGATCTCATCGACGGCAACGTCCGGACCAGCCGCGGCGAGATCGTCAAACGACTCGGTGACGGATTCTTGTTGGCGTTCCCGTCTGCGTCGCAAGCTGTCCGTGGTGCAGTCTCATTGCGAGACGCAATGCGACGCTTCACGCCGGTGGAGGGGTTCAAGCCGCGGTTGCGCATCGCGGTTCATGCGGGGGAACCTCTGATCGAGGGCGACGACCTCCTGGGCCACGATGTGAACCTGACGGCGCATTTGCTCGATCACTGCAAGCCGGGCGAAGTCGTGGTGTCGCGACCCGCGAAGGAGCTCGCGGAGCGACGTTTGAAGAAGATCGAATTCGGGCGCGAAAGGCGGGTCCACGTGCGGGGCCTCGCCGGCCGCAAGACGTTGTTCACTGCGAACCCGTCTACCTAGACTCACGCGATGCGCCTGTTCCGGGTTGTCCTGGTCATCGTCCTATTGGTTGCGTGGTACCCGACGTGGCTCGCGTTTCGCATCTGGTCGCAGTCCCGTCAGGACGAGGTCCGTTCCGCCGACGTCATCGTCGTGTTGGGCGCGGCGCAGTACGACGGCAACCCTTCGCCGGTCTTCAAGGCGCGTCTCGACCAGGCTGCCTACCTGTACGAGGAAGACCTGTCGGACACGGTGATCGTGACCGGCGGGAAGCGGCCGGGCGATAGGTATACCGAGGCGCACGTGGCCGAGGACTACCTCGTGAACGAGCATGGGATCTCGGAGGGTGCGATCTTGCAGGAGCAAGAGGGGAGCACAACGTTCGAGAGCCTGAAGCAGGTTCGAGAGATAGCGAGGGCGGAGAACCTCGATTCTGCGTTGCTCGTGTCCGATCCGATGCATTCCGAACGCATCAAACGCATGGCGCTCGACCTCGGATTCGAAGAGGCATACGCGAGCTGGGCGAGCTATGAACGCCTGCAGCGGAGCCGCGAGACCAAGGCGCGAGAGCTACTGCACGAGGTCACCGCGCTGCTCGTCTACGAGCTCTTCAACCG
>JAHWJK010000130.1 GCA_019348445.1 Actinomycetota bacterium
GCCGACAGCGCGAACCAAAGCTTCCGCTTGCCGATGAAATCGATGTTGGTCTCGCCCCGGTAGATCCGCATCAAACGGTTCATCCGGTGACCCCCAATGCCCGGCGCATCCCGAAGAATCTGTCCCCGGCGACCCACTTCGTGTTGGCGAGCAGATTCACTGCGGAGCGGGTGAAGAAGTACGCGACCAAGACGTCGATCACCGTCGCTATCCCAAGGGTCAAGGCGAAGCCCCGCACCGGACCGACCGCGAGGAAGAACAAGATGATGGCCGCGGCTCCGGTGACGGTGTCCGCGACCAGGATGGTCTTGAACGCGCGCTCCATGCCCTTGCTGACCGCGGCTCTGACCGTCTTGCCGGTGTGCGCCTCATCCTTCACGCGCTCGAAAGCGACGATGTACGAGTCTGCAGTCACGCCGACAGAAACGATGATGCCCGCGATGCCGGCGAGGCTAAGCGACAACCCCGCCGTCTCTCCGAGGATCGCCAGCGTCACGTAAGTAATCGCGGCGAAGACCGCGAGACCCAACCACACGACGAGCGCGAGCGCCCGGTAGTAGATGAGCATGTAGAGCATCACGAGACCGAGCCCGATCGCGCCTGCGAGATAACCCGCGTTCAGCGAGTCTCTGCCCAATGTCGGCGACACCTTCTGCACCTGGTCCTGTTCGAGCGTGATCGGCAACGCTCCGGTCTTCAGAACGAGGGCGAGGTTCTGTGCCTCGGTCTTGCCGCCGACGGTGATCGATGTCTGACCGCCGGTGATGCCTTCCTCGCACGTGACGCCTTCGCCGGCCGCGCCCGTCGGTGTCTGCATCCCTGCGGCAGACTCCACCTGACCGTCGAGAACGATCGCGACCTGGCTCTTTATCTCCTCGCCTTGATCGCGCAGGCACGCCAGCTCTTTCGTGAACGCCGCCCACTCCTGCGATCCTTCGTCGTTCATATCCAGGGAAACGGACCAGTTCGCGCCGGTCGTGGGATCGACCACCGCTTCGGCTCTGGTGATGATCTCACCGGTAAGCCGCGCCGGCTCGAGCCGGTAGAACACCCCTTGCTCACCCGGCTGGCCGCTCGGATAAACGACCTCCTCGTCGTTGACCGAGCTGTCCTTGAGTTCGGTCACCTCCGGTTTCTTCTTCGCGGTAGGCGGGATGACTTCTTTGACCTGCCGGAAGGTCAGCTGTGCAGTGGTTCCGATGAGCTCGAGTGCCTCGTTCTCGTTCTCGAGACCCGGCAACTGCACGAGGATGTTGCTGGTCCCGGCGCGGGATACCTCGGCGTCGGCGACGCCGAGCTGGTCGATGCGATCGCGGATGATCGATACCGTCTTGTCGAGGATTTCGGGGTTGTCGGCGCCCTCACCTTCGGCGCGGAGGATGATGCTGATCCCGCCGGAGAGATCGAGACCCTGGCGCGGCGCCCACCCCGCGGCGACCACGGCAGCAAGACTGCCGAATGCGATCACCAGCGACAGGATCAGATAGAGCTTGTACCGCCCCTTCTTCAACTAAACCCCCGCTCGACTGGCCTAAGCGTTTTCGGTCGCGCGCTCTTCGGTGCTCGCGTCCGCATCGTCGTCGAGATCCTCGGTGACACGAGTGGCGATAGCCCGCTTGACCATGCGAACCTCGGTCCCCGGAGCCACCTCGAGCTTGAGCTCCTCGTCGCCGACACTGCGAACCGTCCCGAAGATGCCTCCGGTCGTCATGACCTCGTCGCCCGGCTGGACGCTGTCGACCATGCGCTGGTGCTCCGCGCGCGCCCTCTTGTTCGGCCTGATCATCACGAAGTAGATGAATAGGAACAGGAACCCGAACAGCACGATGTTTCCGACCATTTGCTCCATGAGACTTCCTTCCTGTCGCTAGCGGGCGCGGTTGCCTCGAGACGACCGGCCACGCGAAGAGAGCCGCAACGGCGGCTCGCAGGCATAGTAGAGGATAAAGCGCCTGGTCTTTAGTGGAACTACGAGTCGAAGAGGCGCTCGCCCACGTCGGCCGGAACGTCTACGTCGAGATGCCGATACGCCGCTCTCGTCGCCACTCGCCCTCTCGGCGTCCTGCGGATGAATCCGAGTTGCATGAGGAACGGCTCGTACACGTCCTCGATCGTGTCCGGTTCCTCGCTGACGCTCACCGCAAGGGTGGAGAGCCCGACCGGGCCCCCGTTGAACCGATGGATCAGGGCATCGAGGATCGCGCCGTCGACCTTGTCGAGGCCCTTCTCGTCCACGCGGAAAACCTCTAGCGCCGCCCTCGCGATATCGCCGTCGATCGCGCCGTCGGCTCTGACCTGAGCGAAGTCCCTGACGCGGCGGAGAAGCCGGTTGGCGATGCGTGGCGTTCCCCGCGACCGTCTCGCGATCTCGGACCCTCCCTCAGCGTCGATCGTGACGCCGAGGATCCGAGCAGACCGCTCGACGATCTGCTCGAGGTCGATCGGCGGGTAGTACTCGAGCCGTTCCGCTAGTTCGAACCGGCTTCGCAGCGGGCCGGTGATCAGCCCGGCGCGGGTCGTGGCTCCGACGAGCGTGAACCGGGGCACGTCCAGTCTGATCGTGTGAGCACTCGGGCCTTTGCCGATCACGAGATCGAGCTGGAAGTCCTCCATCGCCGGATAAAGGACCTCTTCGACCTGGCGCGGGAGCCTGTGGATCTCGTCGATGAACAGCACGTCTCCGTTCTCGAGGTTCGTCAGGATCGCGGCAAGGTCACCGGCGCGTTCCAGCGCCGGACCGGACGTGGGGCGGATGTCCGCACCCATCTCGTTGGCGACGACGTGGGCAAGACTCGTCTTGCCGAGCCCCGGCGGGCCCGAGACGAGGAGGTGGCCCGCGGGCTCTCCCCTCTCGCGCGCCGCTTGCAGGACGATCCCGAGGTGCTCCTTGAGCTCTGGTTGCCCGATGAACTCGACCAGCGTCTTCGGCCGCAGCGAACCTTCGGTCTCGCGCTCTTGGGGATCCGCGGCGGCCGCGAGGACTTCCGTCATGACGCAAGCACCTTGAGGGCGGACCTCACGACGGCTTCTACGGATTCTTCTTCGCTGGGCTGAAGCTCGCCGAGAGCAGCGCGGACTTCGCCGGGCGAGTAGCCGAGGTTCTCGAGCGCGGAGCGCGCCTGTGACAACGTGTCCTTGCGCGTGCCTACGAGCGCGAGGTCGGGAAGATCAAGCTTCTCCTTCAGCTCGAGCACCACACGCCCGGCGGTCTTCTTGCCGATGCCGGGAACGGAGCAGATCGCATCGACGTCGTCGGTGACGAGGGCGCGCTTGAAAGCGTCGGGAGCGAAGGCCGAACAGATCTGGAGCGCGACCTTCGGCCCGATCCCCGAGACGCCGATCAGCGCTTCGAACATCGCACGCTCGGCTTCGGTCGCGAACCCGTACAGCGCCAGGATGTCCTCCCGCACGTGAAGATGCGTGAACAACCGAGCGGTCTGTCCCACGGATGGCAGGCCCGCCAGCGTCGTACCGGAACAGGCGAGCCGGTAGCCGACCCCGTTGACGTCGATGATGCATCCGTCCGCGTCGCGCGCGGCCACTTCGCCGCTCAGATACCCGATCACCGAGCACCTCCGGCGCGCGCGAGCGCCTTCGAGAGCCCGCTTCGATTCAGATGACAGATGGCGAGTGCGCATGCGTCCGCGGCGTCGGGTGGCTTCGGGATCTCGGCGAGGTGCAGGAGCGCGGCGATCATCGCCTGAACCTGGTGCTTCGGCGCCGTGCCCGTACCCGTCACCGATTGCTTGACCTCTGTCGGCGTGTACTCGGTGACTTCGAGCCCCGCTTCGCCGGCGGTGGCCATCGCAACGCCCGATGCCTGCCCGACCGCCATCGCGGTACGGGCATTGACGGTGAAGAAGAGTCGTTCCAGCGCGACCGCTGCCGGCGCGTGCTCGGCGATGACCTGGAGGAGCTCACTTCGCAGGAACGCGAGGCGCTCGGGTCGTCCGTCGGTACCGGACGTACGGATCGTGCCGATCGCCACGGGGGCCAGGCCCCCGCGGGCGCGCTCGATCACGGCATATCCGGTCGTCGCATAGCCGGGGTCGACCCCCAGTACCCTCATGTGTCTCCTCATCGAACGCGTGTTCGGACGAACATAGCGGAGGCGTGTGTCAGACCGAGGGATTTCACACTTTTTGCTTGCATGACCTGGGGAAATGGGCTAATATGCGAACGTACGTTCGCTAGGTCGCAACCGCGCGGCGACCCCGGATGAGGAGGTGCCGCGTGCCCACTTCTACCGCCATCGTTCCCGCTCGCCGCGAGTCGGCGATCCCTACCGAGCGGCTCGAGGCCGAGATCACGACCCTCGCCGCTCACATCCACGCTGCCACCGCTCGATGGCTCGCGCTCGTGGCCGAGTACGACCGGCGCATGGCGTGGGCCGACTGGGAC
>JAHWJK010000131.1 GCA_019348445.1 Actinomycetota bacterium
CGCGACCAGTCGATCGCGGCGAACGTCTTCCCCTTCGCTTGCCGCGCCACCTTTGCCGGTAAGACGCGTTTCGCGATGGGTACCAGCTTCCGCGCCGCGCTCGTCTGCATCGCCTTCGCCGTCTTTTTCATCGTCAGGTAGCCCCACTGTTCGAGCAGGGCATTGGTATGGACACTTACTTCCCACGCGGTGAAACCGTGGTCCGAGCAAGAGATGACGCCGCCGGGTGCCCACTGCATGACGAGTCCGACGATGTCGTCCATCAGCGCGAAACACTTCTCGACTTCCGGGCGAAGCGCGCGACCGGCAGTGCTGTCGTAGAGCGCGTCGGCCGGATCCATGTAGCGGTAGTAGACGTGCTGGAGGCGGTCGGGAGCTTCGAGGACCGCGAACAGGACGTCGGGCTCGTTCTCGTCGAGAAGCCGTTCGAGCACGACTTTGCGTTGCCGCAACGAATCCTGGATCCGCTTACAGAGCGCGGCGTCCTTGTAGTCGGTCTCCCAGTTCGGGCTGATGTCGACGACGTAATCGGGGGCCCAACCCAGGATCTTTCTCTCGATCTCTGCCGGTTTGGCGAACCCCTTCAGCCGCTCGCCATAACTCGGCGTCATCATTCCCGAGACCATCCATCCGTCGAGGTCGCGCGGCGGGTACGTCAACGGAAGGTTGTAGACGCCGATGGTCGCGCCCTGGGCGTTCGCGATCTCCCACACGGTGGGCGCCTTGATCTTGCCGGAGTGGACGAGCTCGAGGCCCTTGGTCTGCGCGTTTCCCTCTATGAACCCATAGATGCCGTGGCGCCCCGGGTTCACGCCCGTTGCAGCCGACGTCCACGCCGGCGGGGTGTAGGTCGGGACCGTCGACGACAGCACGCCTGCGGCCCCCTGCGATCGCAGAGCCGCGAGGTTCGGCATGTGGCCTCCGGTGATCAGCGGATCGAGGAGGTGCCACGCCGCGCCGTCGAGGCCGATAACCGCTGCTTTGTCCATGGCGGCGACTCTATGACCAGATATCAGCGATCAGCCTGCTCACTTCGGCGTCACTGAGGTTCGCATCCTCGATGATCGTGAAGCGTCCCGGCCTCGTATTCGGCGCCGCGAGGACAACGCGCCTTAACTCGTCGGCATCCAGACCCAGTTTGGACGGTTCGTCCGGAAGATCGAGCCGCCGAAGCGTCGCACGCAGACCGTCGACATCTCCGTCGTAGAGCGCGGTCGTGATGATGCAGCCGAATGCCACCTGCGCGCCGTGAAGCGCGCGGCCCCCGAACAACTCGTCGATCGCGTGGCTGATCTCGTGTTCGCCTCCCGATGCGGGACGCGACGTACCAGATGCGATCATCGCCATCCCGGACAGGACGAGCGCATCGGCGAGATTGCGCAGCGCGTCCAGGTCTTTCGACCACGTCGCCGGGTCCTCATCGAGGCGACCGCGGATCAGGTCGTAGCTCTGCGCCGACAGATCCCACGCGCGGTCGTCCAGCTGCTCCAGGCCGCGGCCGGCCGCCAACTGCCAATCCTTGAGTGCCAACGGATTCGCGAGCAGGTCGCCCACTCCGGCCGCGATCGAACGCGGTGGAGCGCCGAACAACGTCACCATCGACATGAACACCGCGCGCGGGGCGATCGCGCCGAGACTCTCCGGGCGACCGTCGGCGTCCGGTACGACCGCGACCGGAGAACAGATGCCGTCGTGGGAGAGCTGCGTCGGAACCGCGATCACGTTGACGCCGGCGCGCGCGGCCGCGAGTTTTCCGATGTCGAGACAACGACCGCCACCGACGGCGACGACCGCGTCGGCTCCTGCTTCTCGTGCCCGCGCCCCGAGGGACGCGGCCCACTCTTGGTCTGCGTCGCCGGTCGGTGTTTCAACCGGTCCGGTTCCGGCAACCTTGGCAGAGACCTGTCGTCCGTGGATGGACGACAGCAGGAACGGCGCCTCGACGCCCATGTCGCGGAGGACGCGCGCTAGTTCTTCGGCGGCGGCGGCTTCGTCGTCTTCGTTAAAGACGAAGACCTCGGGGAATTCCGCCATCTACGCGGACTGAACCTGCGAAGCCCCCCACGCGTCGCGATTCGTATCGATGACCGAGTTCGCCGCAGGTACGTCGTCGGGAGTATCGACCTCGGCGTATTCGTCGCCTCGCACGAAGGCCGCTCGCACGTCGACGTCTCCCAGGATCGCGTTGTAGACGTCTTCGTAGTAGCGGTCGGTAGTCGCCGCCCATTCCCAGTTGGTAGCGGTGTCGAGGTAGCGGGTTGCGGCCGCGGGGCGCAGCAGCGATACACCGGTGTATTCGCCGTGGCTGCGCGCCGGCTTCACTTGTTTCGAGATCTGCTTGACGCGATCGCCGTCGAGCTCGACGCGCATGTCTTCTGCCTCGAGCTTCGGGCGGCGCTGGACGGCGAGCGCCAGATCGCCCGCTGCCTCCGCGGTTCGCTTGTACACGTCCGGATTCACGACGACATCGGAGTTCACCACGAGTACGTCAGTGCCGGGGGATTGATCGAGCGCCATCCGCACCGAATGGAAGTTCCCCCACGAGGCCCACCGTGCGTTGAAGACGAAGGTCGCGTCGTCGGACCACTGTTCGGTGACGTAGCCCTGAACCGCATCGGCGCCGAATCCCGTCACGACGAGGAGATCTTCTATCCCGGCCTTCTTGAGACCTCGGAGGATGTAGTGGAGGAGCGGTTCGTCGTCTCCGAGTGGCATCAGCGTCTTCGGCTGCCGGCCCCCCATGCGGACTCCCCGCCCTGCGGCCAGTACGGCTGCTCTTACTTTTGCCACGACACCTCCATGCGTTCTCTACTCACGATGCGAGTTCTCGCAGTCGCGGAGCTACTTCTTCAGCGAGCATCCGGATCGCATCCGCCGCCGGTTCCTTCGTCATACCCGGGTAGTGCAACCGCACGATCAGGTGCCCTTCCGGGTAATCGGCAAACACCTTGCACACCGGCTCCAGGTAGTTCACCACCTCGTCGGGGGTTCCGAACGCGGTCGTCTTGCGGATCACATCTTCGGGCGGAGGTTTTACCTCGAGCGGCTTGCCCGGCACGTCGGTGCCGGCCCGCCATCCGGCGTAGGTCCCGAGTTGGTGCCCGATGCCGTCGCGCACGATCGGCCAGTCGCGGTCGGGGTCCGTCGTGACGAATGCGTTGTGGAGGAGCGCGACGAGTGGCGGCCCCTCCTTGCCGGTTTTCGCACGTTCCTCGCTCGCCATCGCGAATGCGTCGCGCACGCGCTCCGGCTCGGCCCGCGACGAGATGTAGCCATCGCCGATGCGTCCAGCTCGTTTGATTGCGGTGTCGACGAACCCGCCCACGAAGATCGGTGGAGTCCGCGCCGGTTTCGGCGTGACGGCGACGCTCTCGTAGTGGAAGTATTTCCCGTCGTAGTCGAAGCGCTCCTCACCCCACGCCAACCGCAAGATCTCGATGAGTTCGCGCGTTCGACCGACACGTTCGGAAACCGGGATGTTGAACTCGCGGAACTCTTCCTCGCGCCACGCGATCCCGAATCCCGGGATGACGCGTCCACCGCTCAACTGGTCGACGACGGCGAAGTCCTCGGCGAGCCGGATCGGGTCGTGGAAGGGAGCGAGGACGACACCGGTCCCGAGTTCGATCCGCTCGGTCACGGCGGCGAACGCGGCGAGCATCGGCACGAGCGACGGGAGGTAGCCGTCGGACGAGAAGTGGTGCTCGGACACCCAGGCGCCGTCGAGGCCCACTTCCTCAACGAGCTGCACCAACTCGAGTGTCTCGCGGTACTCCTCGTGGAAGGTGCGAGAGCTGCCGGGCGGGATCTGCCCCGTGAACAGCCCAACCCCGATCTTCAACGCCACGCGGTTATTCCTCCCATGACTCGCTGCACGAAAAAAAACCGGGCCCCCGAAGGGGCCCGGTCACGGTAACGCTTTGGGACGTTTCTAACGGACCTTGAAGCTCTTCGACACGACGGCGGTGTCGATGAGCGTTGAGCTCAGCGAGCGCTCGGCGGTGTGGCTGACCCAACAGATCTGCGCGGAGCAGATCGCGGTCGAGTCCCCGGCGCCCGGCGTGACGACAGAACCCTTCTTCGCCTTGATCGCCTTCAGTGGCACGACCACCGTGAAGGACTTGTTTGCAGGGTCGAACGAGCCGCTGAGGTACGCGACGGGCTTGCAGTTGATGGCGTTGAGCGCACCCACGACCTCGGTGCCGCAGTCGCCTTCGAGGCGGAAGTGACCCGTCGCATCGACGCGCCCCACCCGCTCGGTCGTTTGGCCCTGCAGGACGTCGGGCTTGCCGATGTCCGCGCTCTTCGCGGTGATCCGGAATTCGTTGCTTCCGACGCCGAACGACCACAGGAAGCGGAAGCCTTCCGGCAGGCTGCCGCTCGGCGGCATGTCGGCGT
>JAHWJK010000001.1:0-25193 GCA_019348445.1 Actinomycetota bacterium
CGAGGCATTACGGAACCCGAGTATCGGGTGTTCCAGCTGATCTGGGCGGGACTCCACTTTGCCCTTGGGACATGGCGGCTTCGCGTACTTAGCCGTAGGTGACCGCCGGCGGAATCAAGTCAGTCGGTACCCGATTCAAGATGACTCCGCCAGATTCCTCGCTCGTAACTGTGCAGGTTCCTCTCCCTCAGAAGCCTTGGGCTGCGATCCAATTGCCCGAAGCCATGCCCGAGGAAGCCTGGGACCACATGCTTCGATTCTTTGAGTTCATGAAGCAATCTGTGGTGAAAGAGGAATCAGCCGACGACGCTTAGCCCCTGGGCGAAGGGCCTTGCCGCGGTGGCTCGTTCAACCAGGACACGACGGCCATGACGAGACCTAGCGCGATTAATAGTCCGTCTGCCCACCATGGGAGCCGACCTGCAACCACGGCGAACACCACGAAAGCGAGGAGAAGCAGACTCCGTGCCCAGAGGGCGCGTCTGCTCTTGTCCATGCCCCTAGTTTAGAGAGGCCGTTTTCGATGCCCAGCGGAGTCAAGTCAGTCGGTACCCAACAGTACCGACTTCTCACCCGGCCGGATCAGCAGCGATGTAATCCAGGTACTGGCTAAGGCGGACCGGTCCCGAGCCAACTGCTGGTGATACGACGAAGTAATACCTGCCCGGCTGAATGGTCAAGAAGGGTTCGACAACCTCAAACCGGAGCTCACCCATGAGAACGGGGGAGTTGAAAGTCGTTGGCTCTGTGACTTCGATCTCCCCGATCGCGTCGTAATCGTCGTAGCGGTCATCGTCCTGGGCGCAGATTGCTTCGTCGGCTTCATCCACTTAGCCGAACCTATCGGGTCACCTGACCAGCGAACGTTGGTGTCCTGGCCATTCTCGAAGGTGGGGCCTTACGTAGGTGAGTGAAGTAACTCGTTAGCCAACAGGAGGTCCGCGCAGGCGCCAGGTTTGGGCTTGAGTGTTCGAATAGCGAACACTGGGGTCCAAAGCTTGGGGTGTCTCGGGTTGGTGAGCGAGATGATCCGGAGAAGCCCCTAGAACGAATTCCAGAAGTCGAGGCCCATCGCTACGAAGGTCTTCTGCATCCATGCCGACACCCGGAACAGCTGATTCGTCACGAACAACAGCCCGACCGCGACGAGCAGGGCACCACTCGCGAGATTGACGGTCCGCATGTGGCGGCGGAACCACCTCAGCGCGCCGGTGAGGCGGGACATCCCGAGGCCTGCCAGGATGAACGGAACGCCGAGCCCGGCCGAGTAGACCCCAAGAAGGAACGCGCCCTCTCCCGGCCCCCCTATGTCGGAACGTCCGGCTGCCATCGACAGAACGGCCCCCATCACGAGCCCGATGCACGGCGTCCAGCCGAACGCGAACGCCCCGCCGAGCACGACCGACCCCCATACGCCCGCGCCCGGAGTCGGATGAAAGCGCGCCTCGCGATAGAGAAACGGGACCTTGATGATGCCCATGAACACCAGCCCGAGGAAGATGATGATGATCCCGCTGATCCGCCCGAGCAGCTCGCGATTGCCCTGCAGGAGCGACCCGAGAAGGGTCGCGGTGGCACCCAGTCCGACGAACACGACGGAGAAACCGAGCACGAACAAGCAGGCAGCGACCCACGGAGGGATCGTCGTGGTCCGTTCTTCAGGCGCCGCCGAAAACCCGGACATGTACGAGAGATAGCCGGGCACGAGCGGCAGCACACACGGCGACAGGAACGACACCAGGCCGGCAATAAACGCGATCGGGATCGTCGGGTCGGCTTCCATCTCGAGAAATCTTCGCGCGTTGACCACGCAACTATGGACTGCGCCGTTTCGGCGCGCTAATCTCGCACTCGAGGAGGGGCAGGCGCTGTGCGCCTGTCCCTTTCCGCGTCCTCAACGTCGTTCGTCGGTGCGCGACCTGGAGGTGACGCGGATGGATCCACGCGAATGTCCCGTGATAGCAGCCTTGCCCGAGAGAGACCGGCACAGGCTCCTCGACAGAGCCGTCCCGAGGTCGCTCGAACGCGACGAAACGCTGCACCTGGCGGGAGAACGCCCCGACCGGATCCACGTCGTTACCGCGGGCGTATTGAAGTTGGTCGCACGAGAAGGCGGTGGCAACGAGACGATCCTCGGGCTTGCCGCCCCTGGAGACATCGTCGGCGAGCTCGGTACGATCGACGGACTCGACCAGCCCCTCGACGTGATCGCCGCAACCAAAGTCGACGTCGTCGGGATCGACGCGGAGACATTCATCGAAGCAGTGACTGCGTCTCCTACCGCGACGCGGTGCTTATTCGAGCTGCAAGCGGCTCGTCTTCGATGGATCTACAGCAGCGCGCTCGAACGCAGCGCCAGTGAGGTCCCCGCGCGCTTGGCGGGACGACTCCTCGATCTTGCCGACATGATCGGTCGCGTCGAAGACGGCGCCGTGGCGCTCGACATGCCGCTGCAGCAAACGGATCTCGGGCGGTTGGCCGGAGTGTGTCGCGAGAGCGCGTGCAAGACGTTGCGGAGGTTCAAGTCGGAAGGGTTCGTCGACTACCGGGGCCGGCAGTTGCGCATCCTGCGGCCGGACGCTCTGGAACGGATCAGATGCGCAGGGCGCGCTTGAGGACCTTCCCGGTCGGCAGGTGCGGGAGATCGTCGACGATCTCGATGCTCGTCGGCGCTTTGAAACGCGCCAGTCGGCCGCGCGCGTCCTCGAGCAGCTCCTCTTCCGTAGCACTTTCGCCGGGTTCGAGAACGACGTAAGCCTTCACCGATTCACCGGTGTACGGATGGGGAACGCCAACCACCGCTGCCTCCGCGATCTTGGGACTCGCGACCAGAGCCGTTTCGACCTCTGACGGGAAGACGTTGAAGCCGGAGACGATGATGAGGTCTCTCTTACGGTCGACGATGTAGACGTATCCGTCCTCGTCGGCGACGGCCACGTCGCCGGTCCGGAACCAGCCGCCATCGACGAATGCTCGCTCGGTGTCGGCCGGACGCTGCCAGTACCCCTTGAACACGTTCGGCCCCCGCACCACGATCTCGCCCGGATCGCCGAGTTCGACATCGTTGCCTTCGTCATCGAGCAACCGGTACTCCACATCCGGGAGTGGTTTGCCTATAGATCCCGGGCGCGGTGCCGCGGTCATACGGTTCGACATCAACGTCGGCGCGGTTTCGGTCAGCCCGTAACCCTCGTAGATCGGCACGCCGAACAGATCCCGAAAGTCCCGCAGGACGTCGGGAGGCAGAGGCGCGGCTCCCGAGACGGCCAATCGAACACTCGAGAGGTCATATTGATCCGCACCCGGCACCGAGATCCATGCGGAATACATCGTCGGTGCGCCGAACAGGATGGAGATCCGATGTTCGTGGATCATGCGAAGCGTCGGGACCGGTTCGAAGCGCTCGACCAGCACGCCGCACGCGCCGTTCAACACGACAAGCCCCAGGCATACGTTCAGGCCGAAGATGTGAAAGAGCGGAAGCGCGAGGAACACGACATCCGATTCCTCGACACGCGCGTCGGGGACCGCCATCTGCTGTCTCAGATTCGCCAAGAGGTTGCCATGGGTCAGCATGGCGCCCTTCGGTTCGCCCGTCGTCCCCGATGTGTAGGCGAGCACCGCGAGATCGTTCTCGTCGACGTCCGGGTCGAACGCGTCGCCTTTTCCGTCGAGGGTGTCCCATTCCGCCGTACTGATGACGGTCACATCCGGCGGCGCGCCCGATCGCACGACGTCGACGAACGGCGGCGCGCCGAGGACGACCTTCGCCCCGGAATCTGCGAGCACCCGCCCGACCTCGTCGGCCGTGAGCATCACGTTGAGCGGGACGACGACCGCGCCCGACCGAAGTGCACCGAAGTACGCGATCGGGAAATGCATCACGTTGTGCATCGCGACCGCGACCCGATCCCCACGCTCGATGCCCAGGTTCCTCAGACCGATCGCGACGTGATCGACCGCCCGGTCGAGGTCGTAGTACGTAAGGCGATCGTCGCGACCTTTGTCTCCGGCGATGAAGGCGATCTTCTCGGGCAGCCGCGCCGCGGCATCCCGCACCAGTCCGGGGACGTTCATCCCGTCATTCTTTCCCGTCGGCCCCGCTTTTGCAAACAATTGCAAGCACTTGCTTGCTACAGGCACCGAATCAGGCCTGGAATTCCTGGAAAAGACGCTCAAGTGGATACCGGCTGCGACCGACGCTATTGGTGAGCCGAAGGATGGGACGTCAGGACCGCGCGGCCTCCATGGTCGTCGCACAGAGCCTCCCAGCCCGCCCCAAGCCGGCCCAGCCTTAAGGCTCCGCAGCGCCTCCGGAGACGGAGGCGCTGTCGCGTCCGGGGAACGCAAACGCGCGAGGGTGCGACCATAGGCGCGTGTCGGATACTCACGCCGCGATCCAATGCTCGACGGGACCGTTCTGGGCCTTTGAACTCGAGGCGGCGATGGACGCGCTCGCCGAGGCAGGCTTCACCGAGATCGAGCTCATGGTCACGCGCGATCCCCAGACCCATGATCCCGAGGTACCGGGCCGACTCGCGTCCGAACGAGGCGTTCGCATCGCATCTATCCATGCACCGTTCCTGGCGCTGACGAAGACCGTCTGGGGCGTCGATCCACTGGACAAGATCCGCCGCGGCACCGAGATGTGCACGGCCCTCGAGTGCAACACGATGGTCGTCCACCCGCCTTATCTGTGGGAGCGCGAGTACGCAGCGTGGCTCACGAACGAGGCCGCCGCGCACACCGAGGAGACCGGGATCACGATCGCGGTAGAGACGATGTATCCGAAATGGGTCGCCGGGAGACGACTCCGCGTCTACCGGTGGCTCGATCCCACCGACCTGTTCCGAGCCTGCCACCGCGTGGCGATGGACACGAGCCACGTGACCGTCGCGCGGGGGGACATCCTCGACGTCTACGAGACCCTGCGACCGAAGCTTGCCCACATCCACCTCTCCAACAACGCCGGCGACGGGCGAGACGGCCATCTCGAGCTGGATCGAGGGATCCTTCCCCTCGATCGGTTCCTCGCAGAGCTGCGGCGAGACGGCTATGACGGCGCGGTATCGCTCGAACTCTCGGTGAGGCAATACGTCGAACGGCCTCAGGACCTGGTCGCGACGCTGAAACGGAACCGGGAGTACGTGGAGAGTCGTCTCGCCGGTGCCACGAGGATCTCCAAAGGTCTTCCTCGGACATGACTAAGCTGTAGAGGCAAAATCCACGGGGCTCGAGCTGGGAGCCGCCGTCAGACGATCCGAAAGGGATCTGTGAGCGTACGGGTACTTGTTGTGGACGACACGGACCACGTCCGGAGGATGCTCGCCGAGATGCTCGAGCTCGACGGCTTCGAGGTCGTCGGTCAGGCGGCCTCGGGCATCGACGCGGTCGCGCAGGCGAAGGAAGCGGATCCGGATGTCATCGTCATGGACTACAAGATGCCGGGCATGGACGGGCTCGAGGCATCCAAGAGCATCCGCGCGAACCGCCCGGATCAGGCGATCGTCTTGTACACGGCGTATCTCGATGCCGAACTGGAGCACCAGGCGAAAGACGCCGGGGTCGCGATGTGCGTAGGGAAGATCGAAGGGCTGAACCAGCTCGAGCGGCACATCACCGAGCTCACACGGGATCTCGGCAGAGCGATCTAGTCGCTCAGAAGTTAGTCCAGATCCTGAAGGTTCCCAGGAACCCCGCGACCATGATCGCGATCAGCAGAAACACGAGCGCGAGCAGCGTGTTACGACGCATCAGCACGCGCCCATCTAGAAGAAGACGCCTCGGCGTCGCGCCAGGTTCCGGTAGAGCATCTGCTGGATCGTGTCCCTGATCCTGTCGGCGAGATCGAAGACGAGCATCGCGTCGTCGGCGGCGTCCTCGGGGTAGTCGTCCATCGGGACCGGCTCACCGAACTCGATGATCCACTTCGATGGGAACGGGATCAGCCCGAGAGGCCCGAGCAGTGGGAACGTCGGCGTGATCGGGAAATACGGAGCGCCGATCGCACGCGCGAGGAACTTGGCGTCGGCGATCATCGGGTAAGCCTCTTCGGCCCCCACGATCGCGACCGGGATGATCGGCACCCTCGAGCGAAGCGCGGTCTCGATAAAGCCTCCGCGACCGAACCTCTGAAGCTTGTACCGCTCGCGCCAGCCTTTGCCGACTCCCTTGTAGCCCTCGGGATAGACCCCGACCAGCTCGCCTCTCTTCAGCAGCTCATCGGCGTCTTCCTCGGCCGCGACGGCCGTACCCATCTTGCGGGCGAGTGCTCCGACGAACGGAAGCGTGAAAACGAGGTCGGCCGCGACGTTTCTCACCGCGCGTTGCTGCGGGTGTTCGGTTGCAACCGCGTAACTGACCATGACGGCGTCGATCGCGATCGACCCAGAGTGGTTCCCAACCAAAAGCGCGGGCCCGACGGAGGGAACGCGGTCGATCCCCAACGTCTTGACGCGGAAGTAGTTCTCGTACAACGGCCGCGCGAGAGGTAGCAGCACCTGTCGAGCGAGGTGCGGGTCGTATCCGAAGTCGTCTACTTCGTAATCACCGCGAAGCCGGCGCCGAACGAACGTTTCGAGACCCTCGGGAGCGTCTGCTGACGCCGAGGTCTGGACCGACCGGTCCGCATCGTGAGCCGGGTGACGAAGCTTTGCCGTCTGCGAGTCGTGGACCCTGCAGTACTCGCTGCCGGGAAGCGCACTGTTGCGACACGGGCGGCCGGTTGACGTCGTCGCTCGGCACCGCGGGCGTCTCCGCGCCGATCCGATCGGTCGCGCGTCGAGACGGATGATCTCGGCGTCCGCCATCACACCTTCTCCTTTTCTGCAGCCTGCCGGCCCCGCAGGTACTCGAAGAGTTCACGTTCCCATGCGGGACGATCGATCGAGGGCGGGACCGGCTCCCCTTCGCGGTGTTCCTTGAAATCGAGCAACGTGTCTTCGCTCGAGAATCTCGGCGAGAAGCCAAGGCGTTGTTTCGCGCGGTCGGTGCTCACGACGCGACCGTAGACGATGAGGTTCAACTGGTCCGTCGGGAAGTCCACGCGACCGAGACTGCGCAAAAGCGTTGCGGTCGCTTGCGCGGCCGGCAACAGGATCGGGATCTGGACCTTCCCGAGAAGTCGTGCAGCCTTCGATAGGTAGATGATCCCGTCCGCCGCGATGTTGAAGATCCCGCTCGCGTCGTCGCTCGCGATCGCCTGGTACAGGGCATCGACGGCGTCCTCCTCGTGCAGGAACTGCAGCCGCGGATCGAACCCAAGAGCGCTCGGTATGACGGGAAGAGAGAGGTACTGGGTGATGCTCGTGCGAACCGTGGGCCCCACCACGTTCTGTGTCCGGAGGATCGTCAGGTCGACGTCTGGTCGCCTTCGCCCGAAGTCACGGACGTACTGTTCGGCCTCCGCGCAATCCTTGCCGTAACCCGTCAGATCGACCTGGCGCGCCGCGTGATCCTCCGCAAGTATCGACGGCTCTCGCGGCCCGTATCCGTAAACCGCCGTAGACGACTTCGTGATCACTTTGGCTATCCGTTCGGCCCTCTGCGCGGCAGCGAGAAGTTGCATCGTGCCGATCACGTTGTTCTCTTTCATCTGAGAACGGCCGCCGACTCGACGCGGGGTAGAGGAGATGTTCGTGTGGACCAGCGTGTCGACTTTGGTTGCCTCGAGAACTCGAGCGATCAACGGATTCCTGATATCGACGCGCACGAACTCCATCCCGTCCACCGGGATCGGCGGCTCATGGAGATCGACGCCGACGAGATGGTCGATCGAGTCGTCGTTCTCGAGCCGTTTCGCTAAACGAAGCCCGAGGAACGTGGAGACGCCTGTGATCAGAACTCGTTTCTTCTGCATGCTTTCGAGACTACTAACCCGGTGACGGCGTAAGCCGATAACCGGTTATGGCTACCCGTTTCACCCCGGGACCGGTCCGACGATCACCGTCGAACCGAGGTGAGCACGGAGCTTGGCCGCAGCATCGCCCTTGTTGATCGCCAGCGATAGGTAGTGATAGCTGTCCTCAACCAGTACGAACTCGCCACCTTTGACATCGGCGAAGGTAGCTCCGAACGGGACGCGAAGACGGTGTCCCTCGAGCCTCACTTCGAGGATCGACCCCTCGGGCAGACCGACCTTTTCGAGTGCCTCACGCAAGAAGTTCAGCTGGAGGTTCCCGAAGCGATCGATCTGCAGGACCTCGGCGTGGAGGTGGTCATCGTGTATCCACGCTTCCGGGATCTCGAACTGCACGAGATCGTCCGCAGGAATGGTTTCGCCGAGATCGGACGGCGACGTCCCGTTGGCGAGATGCGCGGCGACGGGAGAGAACACATCGCGGCCCTGGAAGGTGCGGGACACCGGCGTCAGATGGAAGCGGGCATCGGAGAGCTCGTACGCACCCTTGATGCCACCGCGCTCGAGAGCCGCGGGAATCAGAAGACCGTTATCCGGTCCGACGAACACCTCGCCCCAGCGAGTCTCGATAGCGATAGCTCGCCGTCGGGAACCGACGCTGGGATCTACCACCGCAAGATGGACGGCATCCGGGAGGAACCGCGTCGTCTGCCGAAGCACGACCGCACCGTGACGGATGTCTTGGCGAACGATGTTGTGGTGAACGTCGACGACGCGGATATGTGGAGCGATGCCGAGCATGACTCCGTGGCACACACCGACGAATTCGTCTTCCAGCCCGTAGTCGGACAGGAACGCAACGATCTCTTTCTTAGCCACGCTGGCGAAATCCTGCCACGCCGTTATGCTCCGACGCGGCGTCGTCACCCAACGGAGGATCCGTGGCTTCTACTGAAGAATGGCAGGACCACGCGGCGTGTAGAGACGTCCCGGTCCAGCTCTTCTTCCCGCCGGCCGAACACGAAGTAGACGAGGCCAAGGCGATGTGCGCCATCTGCGAGGTCAGGCAACCGTGCCTCGAATACGCGATCGCCGCGGGCGAGCGCTTCGGTGTGTGGGGAGGATTGACTCCACAGGAACGTCGCTCGCTGATCGCGAAGAGGAGAAGCCGCGCTCGCGCGGAGGCGGCGCGAACGTAGCGATCACTTCCCTTGTTGACGCCGCTGCCACCGCGTCTTTTTCAGCATCTTCCGATGCTTCTTCTTACGCATCTTCTTGCGGCGTTTCTTTACTAACGACGGCATCTTGTCTCCGTTCTGCCACTGACCATCATCATTCCGATCCGAAAAGCTCGGGGAGGCTAACCGTCCCGCGGGAACGGCCGTCCCGGGAGATCTTGACCGAACCCAGCCTCAGCCCCCGTACGCCTTCGGTGACGGGCGAGACCATCCGGAGGATCTCCTCGCCACCGTCATACTCCAATAACCCGATGCCGACGCACGTTCCCTTCCCGTCCTCCATCCCGACGACGAGGCCGTCGAGGAGATCGAGGTCGAATTCCGGAGGAACGGTGGGCATGAAAACCGTCGGTTTGACCCGCCATTTCGAAGCAGACTCTCCGAAATAAGAGGCGAACCGTCGCTCCCGCGCCGTCATTCGGTCCTCGACCGATAACGAGGACATGTAGCCGGTTGCATCCACCTCGATCACTTGCGCAGAGGTAAATCTCTGAGCGATCCCGGTCAACGGCTCCATCTCACCGCCGCGTTCGAACGCGACCATGAAGTCCGGGTGCGCGGCATCGAGCACGTGGTAGTTGAGCCACTGGCCGTAGACGCCGGCGATGAAACCCGTCGTATCGACCACGATCAGCCGAGCCCCTCCTTCGCGAGCGCGGTTCACGACGCGCGCTACTCCCATCACGAGAGGAAGAAGGTGTTGGCGAGGATTCAGCGCGCCGACAAAACCGAGAGCGTCGGCTGTGCTCACCGACTGCTCCGAAACCTCGGCCCCCGGCGGGAGCACCTTCAAACCAACGGTCGTCGGCGGACCAACGGTCGAGATGTCGATGTCGGCATCGACCAACGCAGACGGAATCTCGGCCTCCGCGGCGCGCCTCAACAACTCGAGAGCGAACGCCGTTTTCCCGGTGCCCATCGATCCGAGCAGGGCGACCGTTCCGCCGCTGGTCAGGAGACGTTCGTACGCCTCATCGAACCCGATCGTCATCTCTTCACCCCGTGCTGCTCAACGTTGAGCTGCAATGAAAAAGAAAAAGCCGCCCCGCAGGACGGCAGGACCTATCCCTGCAAAGTTCAGCCTGCGTCCATGTATCGCTGCTGCAGGTACTTGCGGACGTCGTCTTCCCGGATCCGGTACCCCCTGCCGACCCTGACCGCAGCCAATTGACCCGAATTCACGAGCCGGTAGACGGTCATGTTGGAAACGCGCAGGTGTTTGGCCACCTCTCCAACGGTCAGGAAACGCTCCACGAAAGAAGGGTTCGTCGTCGGGGAACTACCGGTTGTGCTCATCCGGTCGTCGAGTATAGCAACGGCATTTTTCCTGGTCAGAGGCTCGTTGTCGCAGAAGTGTTACTCGTTGGCTCCAGCGATGATCGCTCCGAACAGCGACCACGATGGTTCGTAGAGATGAGGCAAGCGGTTGTCGTCCATCGGAACGATCGTGACGTCTCGCCCCTGTGCGCGAGCAACGGCGAGCGCGTGATCGTTGATATCCATCACCGCGATCGTCGGTATGCCTCTCTCGATCGCAGCACCCGCGAAACCATGGTCGCCAAGAACGAGATCGGGCCACGGTTCAGCTTCGAGCAACGCTTCCATCGCTGCAGACTCGTGCGTGTGTAGCAGCTGTCCCCAGTCGGCCAGACATCCGACCCCCCCGTTGTACCGGACCTCGCGCATCGATCGCTTCGCTCCGATCGGAAACGACTCGTTCTCGCGCAGGCGCAAGACCTTCCCGCCGGCCGCGGCGTAGTGGTCGACCACCCTCATGTGATGCTCGAGCATCCCCGTGGGATGTCCCGTTACCACCAACAGAGTCGCTCCCGTGCGAGCCGCATCTCGGAGTCGTTCCGCTGCCGCGACGATCCCGGCGATCGTCAGGTCGGGGTCGATCCAGTCGTCACAGTCCACGTCGGTGATGTCGGCAGGACATCCCGTCAGCTCCGACATGAACGACAGGATCTGCTGTGGCGTATATGCGCCAACGCCGCTCAGCCCGAACGTCGCGTCGGGGTCGCCGGCGAGCAGCTTGTCGATCTTCTCGATCGTCCCCCTGCGCTTGTGTGAGCGATGCGTACCAGTGATGCCGGCCTTCGCGAGCGCGTTTCGCACCGATTCTGTGTCGAATTCGAACATGCACTGCATCCTAGTCAGGCTCCATTGCCGCGATACCAAGGCATAAGGTGCACGGATGTCGCAGGTCGTCCAGCGTGAGACGGGTGACGCGAAATGCGCATGGTGTGAACGATCATTCGACGATCGCTCCACCCGATTAAGAGGAAGAATCATGTGCGCGTGGTGCGGCGTAGCTACAACGTACCCGTGGCCGACTGAGGATGAGTTATCAGCGGCATACACAGGGTGGTACCGCCCGGCGGCCGGCCGCTTTGGAAGATTTGGTGACACCCTCTTCAATCGCGTCCGCGCGCAGCGTTCACAACTGATAGATGATCTCGCACCGCCTGGGCCGATACTGGATGTCGGCGCCGGCGAAGGAACGCTCATCGACGCTTTGAGGGATCGTGGACGCGATGCCGTGGGACTAGATCCGTACACCGGTCGTTCTGATTTTCTTGCGATCGAACCCGAAGCGATCACAGGGGAGTGGGCGGCTATCGTTTTCTGGCACTCGCTCGAACATCTCCGTGCTCCCACAAGAGCCCTACGTGCAGCCGCGAGTGCGCTACGACCGGGCGGATTGTTGTTGATCGCGATCCCTAATCCGTCGAGCATCCAAGCAAGGATCTTCGGCGACCGGTGGTTCCCGCTCGATCTACCGCGTCATCTCGTTCATGTTCCTGCGCATGCGCTACTTGGCTACCTTCGTCAGCTAGAGCTAGAGATTCGACGCGTGAGTTACTTACGTGGGGGACAGGTCGTATTCGGCTGGCTTCATGGACTGGTCGGTTCAATCTCCCCGCGACTAGACATGTACGACGCGCTCCGGATCAAAGAAGCAAGAAGTCGCGAGATGCCGCCGCCCGTCCGGATCACAACGATCGTGCTGGGTGTTCTGCTCTTCCCGCTCGCGTGCATAGGGAGCATCATCGAGGTAGTGGCAAGGCGAAGCGGAACCCTCTACGTCGAGGCGATCGCCTGGCGAGTGGAGTCGTCATGACCAGAGCACCGTCAACCCGGACGCTGCGGCTCGACACACGTTTGATAGCCGTCGGATGCGGCCTCGTAGCCCTTTTCGCTGCCACGATGGTCGTCGGGTCGATCCTCGTGGCGAACGGAGGAAACGTCACCGTTCTGGTCCGGATGGCTGCCGAGGACCCTCTGTCGGAAGTCGCGCGAAATATCGAACCCGACTTCGCTCTCGTTCCTCCCGTTGCTCATTACGACGGCGTGTATTACTACGCGATCGCGCTCGATCCGTTCGCGACCGAAGACGCACATGAACTGATCGACCTCGCGGCGCATCGCTACGGCCACCCCGCCTACGGCTGGTTCGCGGCGGTAGCAAGCTTCGGACAGGACGAGTGGATACCGGAGGTCTTACTCCTCCTGAGCGTCGCCGGGCTGGTGCTGGGCGCATACATGGCCTCTCGGGTCGCTAGCCGGTTCGAGCTGGGCTCCGCGTGGGCCGGGCTTTTGGTAGCACTTAACCCCGGTCTGCTCTTTGCGGTCGCTGCCGACCTGAGCGAGGCTTTGAGCACGGCCATCCTCGCGGTCGCCCTCTGGTTCTGGCTGACGAACAAGCGATGGATCGCCCTCCCCTTCCTCGTGTTGCTGTGCTTCTTCAAGTTCCAGCTGGTCCTCGTGCCGGTGGGTTTGGGCGTCTGGGAGCTACTCCGAGGACTCCGTGCCGCGCCTAGAGCCATCCGCTGGAAGCCGTTGTCATACCTCGCCGTCGGACCGGTCCTCTTCGCGCTGTGGCAGGTGTACGTACACGCAAGGCTGGGTGAATGGCCGACGTCTCTGGGGCCGGAACTTCTTTCGGTTCCGCCGCTCGGGTTCCTCGAGACGATTGGTCTTTTAGGTCACACCAACCAGATCTACAACGGCGATGCCCAGCTCGTCGCCGCGATGTTGCCGGTGCTGGTCGCGATCTTCGTACTGTTCGTGATCGCTCTCGTGCGGGCTCTTCGATTCAGGAACGCGATCGACTGCATCTTCGTGTTTCAGGCGCTGATGTTCCTAGCTCTCAACCACTGGAACTTACTTTTCCCTAAGGAATTGATCCGTGTCATGGCGATTCCGGCGATCCTGCTCGTTTTCGTGCTGGCACCGGACGAGAAAGCGCGCCGTTTCGGGCAATATCCGGCATCGGCGAACAGCTAGATCTTTTCCTCGTCTCGCCAGTCTCGCTCTGAACTCCCCTAGACTTCCGCGGCGATCGGGAACGCGGAGGAGCACTTGTCAAAAGTCATAGTGGCGATCTGCGCGTACAACGTTGAAGAAACTCTAGAGAAGACCATCGCGAGCATGCCGCGCGACGTTGCCGACGAGATCATCGTCGTCGACGACGGGAGTTCCGATCGAACGGTCGCCCTAGCGCGTAAGCTCGAAGAAACCCTCGATCTGTCTGTGATCGTCCATCCCGAGAATCGCGGGTACGGGGCGGTACAAAAGACTGCATATTCGGCCGCCGTCGCGCGAGGTGGAGATGCCATCGCTCTGCTGCACGGCGACTTCCAATACGACCCCGCCTCCCTGCCCTTACTTGTAGCACCGCTGCTCGTCGAAGCAGCCGATATGACTTTCGGATCTCGTTTTGCCTCGGATGGAGATCCACTGGCCGGTGGAATGCCGCTTTACCGTTTCGTCGGCAACCGGATGACCACCGTCTTAGAAAACACGTTGCTGGGGACACGATTCACAGACATGCACAGCGGGATGAGAGCGTTCAATCGCAAGTGCCTTCTCTCGTTGCCGTTCCTCTCGTACCGGAATGATTTCGCGTTCGACAAACAGACAACCGTCGACGCGGTCATGACTGGCTTACGGGTGACCGAGATCCCGATCCCGACCCGCTACGACCACGAGTCATCTTCTATCCCGACCATCGGTTCGTTCAGATATGTGTGGCACAGCCTGGCGTACACGAGTCGAGCCGCACTGGAGCGAGGTCGACGCGGGCGTCGATGGGAGGTCAGAGGCCACCGGATCCGCTATCTAGTGGAGGAGGCGCCACCTGCCGCGGACGTGTGGAACATCGTCACCTCGTACATCGTCCCCACTCGGACGTTCGCCGCAGTAGGAGAGGTCCCGAGCGAGATCGCTGCACACGCCGAGGCTCAAGGATTTACAACGGCAACAAGCGATGTTGGTGCCGCCATAGTCGACCGTGGATCTGAAGCGGACCTCCGAATAGCCGCAGAGTCGCTTCATGACGAAGGCTTGCTGATCGTGCTAGCACGTGACCATCGACTACGCGAGAGATTGATAGCGGCTGGATTCGGAGTGATCGGGTGGGATCGTCTCGGCGTGGCGGTTGCGCGCCGACGAAACGACTAGGCCGATCCGAACGACGTTGCAGGCCCTCCCGGACGCTGCCGAATCTCGACGAGTCAACGCGTGCAGTTACCTGTACCAACGGGTTCCGAACGCCTCGCCCCCCGTTCGACTTCATCCGAGACCTCGTCGCCGGTCAGCGCGTATCCCGTGTCGTCGTCGGTCGTCGACGCTGCAAAGATGACACCGGCGACCTCTCCGTTGGGCAGAACGAATGGCCCTCCCGAATCGCCCTGACGTACTCTCGCGCGGATCTCGTAGACCTCTCGCTCGACGATCGCGCGGCCGTAGATGTCTCGGCCCGACGCGGTGTATCTGTCCTGGACGGCGGCGCGGTGCACGACCATGTCGCCGCCGGCCTGGCCGGGGAACCCCAATGTTGCACCCGGCGTACCGCGTTCGTGCGCGGAAGTGTCGAGTGGCAAGGGCGGTCCGGCCAGTCCCTCGACATGCACGATCGCGACGTCGGTCTTCGGGTCGAAGAGCACGACCGTCCCGGCGTGCTGACCGGCCGAGTCCTCGATCGTTACCTCGTCCCCGCCGGCAACGACGTGCGCGTTCGTAACCACGGTCGAGTCGGCTGCGACCCAACCGCTTCCGAGTTGCATACCCCCGCACGCCGGGACGACGACGCGGACGGTAGATGCTTGTGCGGCCGCGGCGGCTCTGCGAGCGAGGTCGTTCGACGGCAGGTTGACCGGGGGCCCGACCGATGGAGGGAATCCCGCGAACACCTGTGGGAATCCCGACGTGTTGAGGTACTGCTGGATATAAGCGAACACATTGGGTGGACGCGGCAACGTGTCGTTTACTGCACGCAGCACCTGTGACTTCTGCAGCGCCTTCGCAACCGGCTTCGACGGACCGTGCACGAGAACCGACCCGACGAGCCAGACGGAGATGACGGTCACGACGATCCCAAGACCTGATCCCAGAGCCGAATCCGCGTTTTCGAGCCGGGCGCGGTGGGCGGTCTGCCCTAAGCGATGACCTATGACGAATCCGAGCGCCTGGCCGAGCGAGAGGCCGACGAAAACCGTTGCCAGCGCGATCAGAGCGCCCTCAACACCGGGTTCGTTCGTAAAGAACGAAGCGACAGGCGACCCCAACGCGACGCCGGCCAGAAGACCGAGGAAGCCGCCGCCAAACTCGAATGCCTGCCGGATGAAACCGCTTCTCCACCCGCGGTAGGCAGCAAACGCCGCGAGCGCGATCGCGATCACATCGATGATGTTCATGTCACATGCCGAGGCCGGTCATCAACGCCCTCACCGTGAGACCGCAGATCAACAACGACGCGACGCCGAACGGGATCCACGGCACCGACTCGAACCGTGTCTTGCCGAGGCGATGGGCGAGCATGAGCAGCGCTGCGGGAAAGAGACCTCCATACGCGTAATGCAGCCACACCGGGGATGTCGGCGGGCTCAAGCCCATGACGAAGAGAACGGCTCCGACGGCGACCTGGATAGCGATGACGCCTTGCATCAGGCCGACCAACGTCCAGAACCGATCGTGGGGTTGCCTGTTACGGATGAGGCAGTACACCGCCCACAGCGCCAGGATTCCGAACCCGACCGGCACCGCCCATCCGATGTATCTGTGGAACGCGCTCACGCGTCGGCCGCTTCACGAAGCAAAGGCAGCGCCGCGCTCAGCACGTCTTCTACCGTGCGGCGTACGTCATCCCGGTAGGGACGCGATACATCGTCTTCGGGACGGTCGACCAGCCATTCCTCCGGAACCCGTTCCGCATCGCCGCACATCTCGGCGAAATGGATCGTCCACACCTTCGGGACGACGGTCTCCGCCTGATAACCACCACCCCCGGTTGCCACCCAGCGACCACGACACAGCTCGTGCGCGACCTGATGAAGGATCCGCGCCATCTTCGGGTACGCGCGCATCGTCAGGGCGAGGTTCGCGAGTGGGTCTCCGTGATGCGTGTCCGCACCAAGCTGCGTGACGATGAGATCCGGTGCGAACGCCGCCGCCGCGTTCGTGAGGACCTCTTCGAGTGCCCAGAGATAGTCGCTCTCCCCGGTGAACGGGAGCAACGGGACGTTGATCGACGTTCCTTTGGCGTTTGCCTCACCCAGTTCATCGGTAAACCCGGTCCCCGGATAGAGGTAACGCCCGGATTGATGCAAGGAAACGGTCAACACGCGTGGCTCGTCGTAGAAGATCCACTGCACGCCGTCGCCATGATGCACGTCGACATCGACGTACATGACCCGCCACTCCGGCTGCAGCTCGAGGACTTTCGCGATCGCGACCGCCGGATCGTTGTAGATGCAGAACCCCGATGCTTCTGCGCGGCGAGCGTGGTGAAGGCCACCGGCAGGATTGAACGCGTGGTCGAACTGGCCTTGAGCCACGGCTTCGGCCGCGCTGATGGATGCACCGCAGACCGCGACAGACGCCTTGTGCATCCCGGCGAAGATCGGATCGTCCGGTGTACCCAAGCCGTAGCCGAGCCCGACTCGTTCATCGACATCGCCCTCATCGATCCCACGGACGACGTCGATGAAAGCTCGGTCGTGAACCGCGGCAACCTCAGAGTCAACCGCCGCCCGATACGGAACTTCCTCGACATGGCTCAGCTCGAGCAATCCCAGATCGCGGATGTTGTCGTAGGTCAGAAGAACCCGTTCGGGACGCAGCGGGTGTGACGAACCAAAGTCGTACGCCTTGGCGATGTCATCTACGGTCACGAGCGCTATGCGGTTGGACATGGGCCGGAATCCTAGGTCGGTCTCGGTAGCTGGAGGCCCATGATGATGCAGTCCCAGATCTCGCCGTTGCGCCGCCGGTAATGCCGTTTCAGATACCCCTCGCGCTCGAAACCGAACTTCTCGTAGAGAGCGATCGCAGCATCGTTGTGCGGCCACACGTAGAGCTCCATCTTGTGAGAACCGTCACGTTCGGCCCATGCGATGAGCGCCTCCAGGAGGGCGCTGCCGATGCCCTTGCCGCGCCATTCCGAAAGTATCGCCATGCCTATCTCGGAGGCTCCCGCCCACGTAATGGACGCGCTACCAACGATGCGTCCGTCGGCGACGGCAACGAAGGTGACGTGATGCGGTCGATCGAAATGTTCACGCCACTTCGCCAGCCGAGCATCTCGGTCGATCGGCGGTTCGCCACCGATGTGGACGCGTTCGGCAGCAACCTCAGCGTAGACGTCGAAAACGCCGTCGAGGTCTTCGAGCGTTGCTTGTCGAACAGTCCAGGAACGGTCAGACGTCCGGCTCACCGCGAGCCAGCTCTTGCGAGCGCTCCATCGCCGCCTGGATCGCGTTGAGGAAGGCTGCGCGCACTCCCGACTGCTCGAGCACTTGGATCGCGCGCGTCGTCGTCCCCCCCGGGGATGTGACCATCTCGCGCAGCTCTACCGGATGCATCTTCTCGTCGCGCAGGAGTTTCGCCGAACCCAGCATCGTCTGGACGACCAGTTCGGTCGATATCTCGCGCGAGAGGCCGAGCAGGATTCCCGCTTCGATCATGGCCTCCGCCAGCAGGGCAAAGTAAGCCGGTCCCGATCCCGAGATCGCCGTGACCGCGTCGAGATAGTTCTCCGGAACGATCACGACGCGACCGACGTGAGTCAGCACTTCGGCCGCCATCGCGACATGTTTGTCTTCGGCATGGCGGCCCCCGGCGATACCGGCAACGCCTTCGTGCACGACCGAAGGTGTATTCGGCATCGCTCGAACCACCGGCACGTTGTTGGAAAGGCGTGACTCGATGTGCGTCGTTGGGATCGCCGCGACCACCGACAGGATCGTCTGTTGCGGCGTCACGTGATCGGCGATCTCAGATAAGAGAGCGTCGATGTCCTGCGGCTTCACGGCGAGCACGATGACGTCGGCGCCGGCAACGGCAGCGCTGTTGTCGAGCGTGGTCTCGACGCCGTACCGCTCGGTGAGCTCGCTGATTCGCTCGGGACTTCGTGCGGTCGCGGTGATCTCACCGGGCTGACGCCATCCCGACGCCAGCAAACCCGCCACGAGTGCCTGACCCATCTTGCCGGTGCCGAGAACCGCCAGTTTCGTGATCGGTGCATCCATGACGCAAACCCTAGTTGAATAGGGCCCGGTCAAGAGAGGAGCGAGGTTGCTCGGGAGAACTTTGCTGTGGGCGTCGGAGAAGCCGCGCGTCCAGCGATTCGTAACCGAAGGCAAGCTCACCCGTTCCGTCGTCGACCGCTTCGTCGCGGGTGAAGAGCTCGAAGACGCGATCCGAGCGATCAAGGACCTGAACGCGAAGAAGGTCGGCGGGATCCTCGATCTGTTAGGTGAAGGCGTAACCGATCCACGGGGCGCCGAAGCCGCCGCAGCCGAATACCTCCGGTCGATCAACCGCATCGAAGCCACCGGGATCGACACGACCGTGTCGGTAAAGCTCACACAGCTAGGGCTCGCGTTCGACAAGGGCCGGTGCATCGACCATCTCCGCGTCCTGGCCGCAGAAGCTCAGGCGGTCGGAACCAGCGTCGAGATCGACATGGAACAGGCCGATTACGTCACGGACACGATCGAGGTGTACCGGGTCCTACGGTCCGACTATCCGAGCCTCCGGTTGGCGCTCCAGGCATATCTGCGCCGCACGCCGGCGGATCTCGAGTCGATGAAGGAGGTCCCACCGCGGATCCGGCTCGTCAAGGGGGCGTACTCGGAACCCCCAGAGATCGCCTTCCAGAAAACGAAAGAGATCGATGGGCAGTATCGGTACCTGACCGATTGGCTGTTCGCGCATGGAGACGATCCCGGGATCGCGACGCACGATTCATCCCTCATCCATCACGCCAAGCAAGCTGCCGAGCGAGCCAACAAACCGCTCGACTGCTTCGAGATCCAGATGCTGTACGGGATCAGGCGCGAGCTGCAGCAGCAACTTGCTCAACAGGGATACCGGGTCCGCGTCTACGTCCCGTTCGGATCTGCCTGGTATCCGTACTTGATGCGGCGGATGGCGGAGCGTCCTGCGAATCTTCGCTTCTTCCTGCGCGCGCTAGTTCGGGATTGAACTTCGTCTTCCGGGAGATAAAAGCAGGCCTCAAAAACCTGTGCTCACCCGTTTCCTCGTGCACTTCCCCACACACGAGACAACGCGCTTGCGTCGGCTTCTGAGGCCTGCGGACCCGAGAGCGTTCGGCCTTTTCGACCGGACGACTTCTCGGGACTGCGAGAAGATAGCGACGCCGCGACCGGCGCGTCAAGACAGCACAGTGCACGGAATGACAACAAACATGCTGGTCAGGCGTTCGTAATTCAAGAGGTAAACCGCGAAGAAACTTCGCGCGTCAACACGTACAGAATTCGGGATGCTCGACCGCCGCGAGGCACTCGTACAACTCGAGGAACTCGTCGGCGCTGCGATCCCAACCGAATGCATTCGAACGAGCGAGGGCGGCCGCGCCGAAGCGTTGTCGCAGTTCGTCGTCGCTGAGCAAAGTCTTCAGGTGACCGGCGAAGACAGAAGGGTCGCGTTCGTGAACGAGATATCCGGTAACACCGTCGGCGACGATGTGCGACAGCCCGCCGACGGCAGTTGCTACGACCGGCCTCCCGCAGGCATGCGCTTCGAGCGCGGCCAGACCGAACGATTCGGTATGCGAACAAGCCACAACGACATCGGATGCGGCATACAGATCCGGCAGCGATGAATGCGGCTGGGGGCCGAGGAAACGGACGCGATCGTCAACGCTCAATGACGACGCCAACAGCCGAAGGCGTTCCAGCTCGGCATCGCCGGCGGGACCGCTGGCGCCGCCGACCACCAACAGAACGACGTCTCGTTCCATCGCCCCGGAAAGCTCGTCGACCGATCTGATCGCCAACTCGAGACCCTTGAGCGGCTGGATCCTCCCCACGTAGAGCAGGGTCGCCTCGTCGGTCAACCCGAGTCGTGCTCTCGTCGGCTGAGGGGCGAGGCCGCTCATGAACAGCGCATGGTCGACGCCCGGATAAACGGTTTTGAGGCGGTCGTGGGGCGCTCCGTAGAGACACGCTAGCTGTTGCAGCTCGTCGTCGGTGGAGACCGCCAACACGTCGCTGGCCGCGATGACCTCGGCCTCTCCCTGTAGCCGGCGGTCGCTCTCGGGCCGATCTCCCGGAGCGAGGAAGCGGTTCTTGACCTTCGCGAGCGTGTGGTTGGAGTGAACGAGCGGAACGTCCCAGAACGTGCTGAGGCGCTTCGCAGCAAGCCCCGACTGCCAATAGTGCGAGTGGACGAGGTCGTAGCGCAAACGCTGTGAGGCGGCGAACGCTCGCACACCTGCCACGAAATCGCCGAGGTAAGGGAGCTGGGCGTCCTTTTCGAGAGACTCTGGGGGACCGGCGTCGATGGCGATGACTCGGACGCCATCGGCAACGGTCGTGACCGGTGTCGCGTCGTCGTTCCGCCGCGTGAATACGTCCGTGCGTAGGCCTTTCCGTGCCAACGCTTCCGCCAGGCCCCTGACGAAGATCGACATCCCGCCGGCATCTCCCGACCCGGGTTCGGCAAGCGGCGATGAGTGATACGCGACGACTGCCACGCGATTCACGAGATCGGCGCGACGCGACATCACGCAGCCCTGTTGAAGAGCCGGACGTTGTTCAACGGCACGGGCTGTGCACCGAGCTGGTATTTGTAGCGTTCCTGACCTCTTAGGAAATCGAACTTCGTCAGGCCGCGGTCGATCGAGTCTTCGATAAGGCGAGAAACCAGAACCACTCCAGGAGAGAGCCGCTTCATCTCCGGCTCGTACGCGGAATTGTAGAGATAGAACCTGCCGCCGAGTTCGAACGAGAACGTCGACGCCACCGGCAGACCCGCGATCTCCAAGAGGTCGATGCGCAACCAACCAAGAGGCATAAGCGAACGCGCGACGCGCTCGAAGAACGCTGCGACTTCGGGCTTCATGAAGTGACCCTTGTGTCCTTCCGCTCCACGATGCATGTCGATGAAGTACTTCAGGTCTTCTTCGAGGCTCTCTTCGGTCGCGGTGCGGAACCTCAGATCCGGCGCCTCTCGCACGATCCGTCGGTTCTTGCGTTTCAACTCCCGACGTTCCTTCGGGTCGAGTGATTCGAGGTACGTCTCCCATGTCGTCGGCAGAAGCAGGATCGCCGACGTCTCTTCCTGCTCAACCTCGAACCGATATCCGTGGCGGTCCGCCCGTTCGATCAGGAACTCGCCGAAACCGAACGGCACCGGCATGTTGTGCGCGTCGAACTCGTCCCATTCGACCTCGTCTTTACCCAGCCACGAAACCAGAGCCTCCACCACGTCTTGCCGGTCCTCGACCGCACATATCGGGCCGAGGTAGTCGGTCAACTCGATGCCGCCGAGGAACCGGAGGATCTTGCGGCCGCCGTCGTGCTTCCGGTACAGCGGAACGATCGCGACTAGCTCGCTACCGCGGCGCATCGTTAGGAGGAAAAGGTCCTTGCCCTGACCGAACTCCTCCCACCACACCCGATTCCACTCCGGTGTGGCGAAGATGTGGCGGTCGGGATCCCGCGTCAGCACTTCTTTCCATTGGGGCAGCTGGAAGCAGCGCTCGTCGCAGTCGAGCGTGAGATCGAGCGTCATAGTCGTCGTCACAGTAGTCGTAAACGTTCGTCGGCTTGCAAAGAATCCCGCTGCGACGCAAAGAGCCCGCCTACCTGGCGGGCCCTTCGATCAGCGATAGTTCCTATGAAGCTTTCGCGAAACGCTGAGCGATAGAACGCGTCGCCTGAACGTTCGCCTCGACAGCTTTGGACACGCTGGTGGTCGCAGCCTTTATCTGCGACCTGGCGGTCTTCGTCTGCGCAAGCGCTCGCTTCGTAGCGGCCGAGTTGCTGACCTTCTTCGAGAACGTGCGGCCACGCTTGATGACGTCGTCATACGCCTTCTGTGCGGCGACGGGGTCCGCGAGCTTCGTCAGCCGGGCGGCCTTCTCCACCGCTAGGTCACCGATGCCGACCGCGGCGTAGATGAGTTCCTGACCTTTCGCCATACCTTTCACCTCCTCGGGTCGTTCAGTCTTCGATTACGTCCTGGACCGACGCCGCTCGCTCGAACGGCTCGACGTTGGACTCAACGTAGGAACGGTAGTGATCGATCAGCGCTTGCTTCTGGCGCTCTGTCATCGACGTGTCTTTAAGGATCTCCGCCACGAGGTCGTGATCGCGGTCCTCTTCGAGGATCCCCGCCCGCACGTAGAGCGTTTCAGCCGAGATGCGGAGAGCTTTTGCGATCGACTGGAGGATCTCCGCCGACGGCTTTCGGAGACCCCGTTCGATCTGCGACAGATAGGGGTTGGATATGCCGGCGAGATCCGACAACTTGCGGAGGGACAGCCGAGCTCCGCGACGTTGTTCGCGGATGAACGAACCTAGGTCCTCCAGCTTCATCCGTGCCGTCATCACGTCCGCCTCCTGCTCCGCTTGCTCTTATACAGTTATTGCATAACAGTTGCAAGCAATCCTGCTACGAGCAGTGGTCGAGAAATGCTCCCGGAACGATTGGCACGGCGTAATTCGGGTAACAACTGACTACGAAGAGTAGCCATCGCCTGACTTAGGGCAGGGGTCGGCGAGTGACACGGAGAACCTGTAGATATGGGCACCACTACCGCTACGCGATCGGTCGTCGTCGGGCTGCTCCTTGCAGCCCTCGTGGCCGGTTCCCTCATTTCTTTCTCGCTCGTCGCGCGTCGCACGAACGACCCGACGGGCGCGACCATCACTGCGTCGCGACCGGACGGTGACGTCCCCGCGGTAGTCCTCGGTACCCGCATCGGCGAGGACGAGTCTTCGACGACGGTTCTCGAACCGATCCCGAGCATCGAGCTAGAACCGGCCCCGGCTGCTTCGCCGGGCCTGGCTGCTGCGCCGCCCCCTGCAGGCGACGAGGTGCTGGGGCAACGCTTCCGCAACGATGGCGGCGACGATCGGCTAAAGGCGCGCGACGCACGTACCAAATCACGTGACCCCCGCAAGGGCGACGACAAACGGAAGAGCAACGATAAACGCGGCAAGCAGCGCGACGAGCCCAAGGCCGCGGGCGCGCCGACGGCAGCGCGGACGTCGAGCAGTTGCGACTGCAAGTCGCGCCGCGAGCACACGCCGAACGGACACGCGTACGGCTACCACAAGGAGCGCTCGAGCAGCGGCTCTCAGGGGCTAGCGCGTGGACATGACAAAGCCAACGAGAACTCACAGGGCAAGGCCAAAGGCAAAACGAAGAAGAAGTAGGCCCTAGCTCAGCAGCTTCGAGGGATCCTCTTCGCCACTCGTGTATCTACGAACGATCTCGGCCTGGATCTGATCCAGAACGTCGTGCACGGTTTTGCGGCGCGCCGAGAGCGTCTGTTCGTGCTCGGCGAGCGATTCGATACTCGACCGGATCTCGGACTCGGGCAACTTCGTCAGACGCGCCAACGTGTCGGCTCCAACGATCTCCTCGACGCGGCGGCGAGGACGCTGCGCGGAGGCCGGCACCGAGAGATCTGGTACGCGCGACGGAAGAGGGCCACTGTCGTTGTCACCGGCGTCGTCGTCCGCAAGGATGTTCGCGAGCCGCGACATGACGTCCCCCTCGACTCGGCCCGCGCGGTGGTCGAGCTCCGCGGTCAGGATGTCGATCCGCGCTTGCGTCAGCCTGCGTTCGAACGAGATGTCGTTCTCGTAGGCCTGCGCCTCTCTCCTCATGTCCTGAAGCTGGTCCATCGTCCGCGCCTGGAGATCCGTCACGTAAGAGGGATCCGCGATGCGGTCCGACAACCTCCGCTCCAGTTGCTCGCTCATGTCCGAAGCGTACTCCTCAGCCTCACGAAAGGCCCAGGACGTCACGCGCGACGTCCGGTGCAGCTATGTCGCGCCCTCCGATCGTCGCCATGTGCGCGACGCGGCGGATGAGTTGAGCGTTCGACTCCGCGACCACCCCCGGCTCGAAATAGCGGACGTCCTCGAATCCCGTTCGAACGTGGCCGCCGGATGCGATGGCCTGTTCCGTCACCAGAAGATGAGCGCGCCCGATCCCAGTTGCGCTCCACGACGCCCCTTCGGGAAGGTGGTCTCTTAGGAACCCGATCGCGTCATCCCATGCCGGGAGCGCCCCCGGGACACCGAGCACGAAGTCGTAGTGCTGGTGATGATCCGCCGACATCTCCTCGTACAGCGCCGCGGCGGTCCCGATCATCCCGGCGTCGAAGATCTCGAACTCCGGCGTGATCCCCAACGCCAGCATCCGGTCGTAGAACCGTCGCACGAGCGGAAGGGGATTCAAGAACACGTCGTCGCCGAAGTTGACGGTGCCGGTTGTGAGGGTCGCCATCTCGGGGCGCAACTCGAGCGGTGCAAACCTCGCCTCCTCGGGATCTCCTACCGCACCCCCACTGCTGAACTGGACGATCAGATCGGTCGCGGACGTGATCGCGTCGTGCGCAGCCCGGTAGACGTCCACGTCCATGGTCGGTTCTCCCGAGGGACCACGGACGTGTAGGTGGTAGATGGACGCTCCTGCAGCCCGGCACTCGACGGCATCGCGTGCCAGCTCGTCCGGAGTGATCGGGAGGTTGGGCTGTTGCTCTTTCGTCAGCTCCGCGCCGACCGCAGCAACCGTGATGATGAGCGGGTCCACCCGCTGAAGTTAGCCGC